>JBCKBR010000004.1:0-68721 GCA_038911065.1 Gaiellales bacterium
ACTGGTGCTTCGCTCGTGATCGACGGCGGCCTGATGACGCGTTGAGGCGAGGGTATTGACAGCAAACTTTGTGACTGGTAGGTTAGTCATTAAATGAAAACAGGTTTTCACCCAGTGAAAGAATCCCGGACCACATACTCCATTAAATCCGTTGATCGCGCCATGTCGATCCTTAACGCGGTCTCGAAGGGTGGGCGGTCCGGCTTGACACTCACCGAGGTCGCGCGCAAAGTAGCCCTCGGCGAACCGACCACGCTCCGGTACCTGAGCAGCCTCAAAACCCATGAGTGCGTGATTCGCGATATGGACACGGGCCGCTACACGCTTGGCATGAAGCTGTTCCTGTACGGCCAACTTGCCGTCAGGGCGAACGACATCCAACACATCGCACTCCCGCACATGGAACAACTGCTCGAACGCTACCGGGAGACCGTGAATCTAGGCGCTTGGTTAGGGTCCCGCCTACTGATCATCGACGTCCTTGAAAGCACTCAGTCGGTTCGCCGCGGCGCGACCATTGGAAACGTTGATGAGTGGTGCGCCTCGTCGCTCGGGAAGTCGATTCTCGCCGAACTCGACATCGAGAGCGCGCTGACCTTGGCGGCGGGGACCGAATGGACCCGCCACACGAAGCGCACCATCACTAACAACGAAGACCTCATCGCGGACCTTGCCCGTATCAAGGAGCGTGGATACGCGATCGACGACGAGGAGTTTGAAGACGGACTTCGCTGCGTCGGAGTAGCAATCCACGACCACCGGGGGCGCCCGACATACACGATGTCCATTAGCGGCGTGGCGACCCGCATGTCACTCGAGACGACCCACCAAATGGGGCTCGACTTGCTCGTGGTAGCACGAGCGATTTCCAATGAATTGGGCAACGCCCACCACCAAGAAGAGGAGAAATAAATGAGCACCACACCTGAACATCCGAAAGACAGCACCGACCGGATCACCTGGCTCCGGATGGACCGGAAACGGTTCATCGGACTGACCGCCGCTGGTGGCATGGGCATGTTCCTTGCCGCATGCGGCGGTGGCTCCAATGGTGGCACCAGCGCCGCCACCACATTGCCCCTAGATGCCACCGTGGAGTCGGCGGTACTGGGTGCCACGCCCGGGGAGCGCGCGATCAATGGCATTAAGGCGTTAGGGCTGCCGGCAGACACGACGATCACGATCTTCTCTGAGGATCTCTCGATCCTTGCGGCCGAGATCACGAAAGCCAAGTTCGAGGAACAGTCAGGAATCAAACTAAACGTGCAGAAGGCGCCGTTCGGGGAGTACGCCGGCAAGGTGCTAAACGACGCCACAATCAAAGGCGGCGAGTTCGACGTCGTGATGATGGAGACGAATCGGATCGGCGATCTCGACAATGCGGGGTATCTCGCGGATCTGACCGAGTGGGTCATAAAGTATGACCCCGATATCCCAGACTACATCGCCCCCCAGGGAAAAGTCTGGTCGCAGTACAACGGAAAGTACGTCGGACTCCCCATAGACGGCGACGTCTTCATGTTCTACTACCGCAAGGACCTCCTCGAGGACGCGAAGGAGCAGAAGGCCTTCAGTGCGAAGTACGGGCGCGACCTCGCGGTCCCCAACTCGTACGACGAGTACAACGAGGTCGTCGAGTTCTTCACCCGCCCGGACGACAAGTTGTTCGGGGCCGTCGAGTGGCGCGTGAAGGGCGTCACCTACTGGTGGTTCTGGCAGCGGCTGTGGTCCGCCGGCGGTACCTACTTCAACGAGGACATGACCGCGGCCATCAACAGCGAAGCTGGCATCAAGGCGCTCGAAGACATGAAGGGGCTGAATTCGTTCATGCCACCCGACATTCTCTCCTACGGCTACATGGAGACGATCGCCGCGATGCAGAACGGCACTGCCTTCTCGAACATCACGTGGCCGGCCGCGGGTAAGAACATCAACGACCCCAGCACGTCGAAGACGGTCGGTAAGTGGGGATACGCCACAGTCCCTGGCTACGAGGTCGACGGGGCGCTCAACCCGAAGTCGATGTCAGCACCGGGCTACGACCTCATAGTGTCGAACCACGCGAAGGTGAACAAGGAGGCCGCGTACCTCTACTGCCAGTGGCTCTCCAGCGCGGAGAACCTGATCGAGGCCAACAACAACCCCAAGGGCAACACGGACGTCATCCGCGAGTCGATCTTTAACGACCCTGCCGCAGCGACCGCGTTCGCCGGGGCCGACGTGTACCTCCTGGCCCAGAAGGCGAACTTAGCCCAGGCCGTGCCAGACCCGATCATCCCAGGCTACGGGGAGTACACCCAGGCGCTCGAGATCGAAATCTCAAACTTCATGACGGACAGCAAGTCGGCTAAGGAGGCCCTAGACAACGCCGCCGAGAAGTGGAACGAGATCACCGAGGGCTTCGGTAAAGACGCGCAACTCGCCATCTGGTCGAACTTCCAGAAGGTTTACTCGGGCACCGAGTAGCATGCAGAGAGTTTAGTGCCAACCAGTTCTCCACAACCCTCGTCGTCGAAGTGCGAGTTGCCTACCGGTCTCGCAGGTCGCCGGCAAAAGGTAGGGCGATCCGGCCGGCCTCGCTCGGCCGGATCGCTCGAACGTCCCCGCGTGCGCTGGTTGTTCATCGCCCCGACAGCGATCCTGCTGCTAGCGCTCACGGTCTTTCCGTTCTTCTACGCGGTCTACATCAGCCTCCACAAGTGGAAGACCACATTCCCGCTCAAACCGTTCGTGGGTCTACAGAACTACTCCTCGCTGCTGACGAACGATGAACGGTTCATCAACTCGATCGAGAAAACACTGCTGATCGGCATTGGCGCCCTCAGTATCGAATTCCTATTCGGGCTCGGTATGGCAGTATTGATGTGGAGCGCATTCCAGCGAATGCGCTGGGTAGCGGCGATTATCCTTCTGCCCCTAATGATCTCACCCGTGGTCGTCGGCTTCACGGCACGCATGGCCTTCACCGATAGCTACGGTTTCGTCAACCAGATACTCAGCCTCTTGCTGCCAGGTGATGTAAATCTGCTGTGGCTCAGCAACCCCACCCTAGCGCCACTCGTGATCATCATCGCCGATGCTTGGCAGTGGGGGCCGTTCCTATTCATACTGTTCCTGGCCGGCTTGCTGGCGAGCACCGGAGATGAGGTCGAAGCCGCCCGCGTAGATGGTGCCAGCAGCCTGCAGGTGCTCCGCTACGTGGCCCTCCCTAGCATGAAGTACATCATCATTGTCGCGCTCGTCCTCCGCGGACTTGATCTCCTCAAGATGTTCGACGTGATAGCGCTCGCGACGCGCGGAGGCCCCGGCACCACCACCGAGACGCTGACCTTCTACATCTACAATCTAGCGTTCAAGTTTTTCGACCTGGGCTACGCCGCGGCGGCCGCCATCCTGATGCTGATCGGTGTATCGCTGCTCGTCACGTTCGCGATCCGGGCCATCTCCCGTCAGACGACGACATGAGTGGTGTTCGCGCAAAGCGAGGTCCGCTCGGCATAGCGCTCCGCATCGCAATCGTTGCGGTCGTCCTTGCTGTCACGCTCCTGCCGATCGCCTGGATCATCCTTACATCCCTAAAGCCGCGCGACGAATGGCTGACCGACCCCCCAACGTGGATTCCGAGCGTCTGGACCATCGACAGTTACAGTCAGATGTGGGCCGACGGCGGTGGGCGGGCGTTGCTGACGAGCGTCGTAGTCGTCTGCGCGTCGACGCTGATCGCGATCGTGGTGGGATCGCTAGCCGCCTACAGCTTTAGCCGCTTCCAGACCGGTGGGCCCCACATCGTCTCGTGGATCCTCTCCGTGAAGTTCCTCCCCGCGGTCGTCTTCGCAGTGCCGCTCCTATTAATGTTCACCAAATTCGGCTTGTACAATAGTTGGCTCGGGCTGATCATCCTCTACACCGCGTTTAGCCTGCCCTTCGTCGTCTGGATGATGAAGGGGTTCTTCGACGAGGTGCCGATTGAGATCGAGGAATCCGCCCGCGTCGACGGCTGCTCGTGGCTTGGCGTATTCGCGCGCTTCTCAGTGCCCATCGCGGGCCCTGGGCTCGTCGCGACTACGATTCTGACATTCGCCTTCGGCTGGTCCGAGTTCTTCCTACCGCTCGTGTTCGCCGGTCAAGAGAACTACACGATCACCGTACAATTGGCCTCGTACTTCAGCGAGGCAGTGGGACTCGAGTGGGGACCTCAGGCTGCGCTGAGCGTCGTCGGAATGGCGCCGATGTTCATCGCTGCCTTCGCCATCCAGAAGTATCTGATCCGCGGCATGACCTTCGGCGCGGTGAAGGGATGAAAAACAGAGGAGAGCCAACATGACCATTCAAATAGTGCAAACGTTTCCGCATTGCGCGCGATGCGGAAAGATGATGCATATGTCACAGAAACGCATTGTGGCGCAAGGCAACGACGGAGCAGACCACCAGTTCTGCAGCATGCTGTGCCGCGACGAGTACGACACATTGCACGGACTCGCCAACGCGGGAACATGGCAAGTACCTACGACCGCCACACGACGATGAGAAACGATATCGGAGGGACTTCATGAGCATACGGATAGGAATCGACGTCGGTGGGACATTCACCGACCTGGCGCTATTCGACGAGGAATCCGGAGCGGTGATCGTGAGCAAGGCACCAAGCACGCCGCACGACCCGACGATCGGTGTCACGGAAGTCATCCACAAGGCAGGCATTGACAACGGCCGCATCCGCGACCTCATTCACGGCACCACCATTGCGACCAATGCGCTCCTCGAGCGCAAGGCGCAGTTGCCCGGACTAATCACGACGAAGGGGTTTCGCGACGTGGTGTTCATCCAACGGATGAACCGCAAGCACCACTATGACCTAACGTGGGACAAGCCGAAACCGTATGTGCGCCGCGAACACTGTCACGGGGTCGACGAGCGCTGCAACTACAAAGGCGAAGTGCTGATTTCTCTTGACGAAGAGGGGCTCCGGCAGGCGGTACGAGAACTACGCGACGCCGGTATCCGGGACATCGCCGTCTGCTTCCTTTTCTCCTACCTGAATCCCACGAACGAGTTGCGGGCGCGTGAACTCATTGCGGAGGAGCACCCCGCTGCGAAGGTCTCGCTGTCACACGAAGTCTACCCCCGCTGGCGGGAGTACGATCGAATGAGCACGACACTCGCCGACGCGTTCCTGAAAACCCTCGTAGCGGACTACGTCAGCAATGTCGCACAAGGATTCGGCCAGATCGGCATCCAAGCGAACTTCCTGATGATGAAGTCGAATGGCGGCTTGGTGGACTACACGGCAGCTGCCTTGAAGCCCGTCGACCTACTTGTTTCCGGCCCCGTCGGCGGCGTGCTTAGCGCGGTCTACTTCGGGCGGCTGACGAACCGCCAGAACCTCGTGTCGATGGACATGGGTGGCACCAGCTTTGACGTCAGCCTAATCGCTGAAGGCAAGGCGAACCGAACTGCTGAGTTCGAAATCGAATGGGGCCTGCCTGTCTACACGCCGATGGTCGACGTCAAGACCATCGGAGCGGGCGGGGGCTCGATCGCCTGGATCGATAAGGGAGGCCTACTTCGCGTCGGCCCGCAGTCGGCGGGCTCACTCCCCGGGCCTGCGTGCTACGGCCGCGGCGGCACTGAGGCGACGGTAACTGACGCGAACGTCGCCCTCGGCCGCATCGGCCCGGACTCCTTCCTCGGCGGCGAGATGCGTCTCGACGTCGACGCGGCGAGGCGGGCGCTCGCCGACATCGGCGAGCGCCTCGGCATGAACATCGAGGAAGTCGCAAGTTCGATCATCGAGCTCGTCGACTTCAACATGGTCAACGCGATCCGCTTGGTTTCGATCGACAGGGGGCTTGACCCGAGAGAGTTCACCCTTGTGTCGTTCGGCGGGGCCGGCTCACTTCACGCCGGTTCCCTCGCGGAGATTAGCGGGATGCGGGACGTGCTCGTGCCCATCCATCAGGGGGTCTTCTCTGCGTTCGGGCTGATGACGGCGGACATGCGCGTCGACGAGTCGCAAACCGTCAGCATGCGCTCCGACCTGATCGACTTCGCGCGTGTCACCAACTTAATCGAGCGCTTGCGCGGGAACGCGCTTCAACGTATCGCGGCAGAGGGCTACGCCGGTACGCCGTTGCTCGAGATCGCTACAGAGATGCGCTACCTCGGACAGAACTACCAGAGCGACATCCCGCTCTCTCTGACGGCCGAAGGAGCGTTCGACGGCGCCTGCCTAGCGAACACGATCAGTCATTTCGAGGCCGAGCACGAGCGGCTCTATGGATATGATATACCAGACGAAATCGTCGAATTTGTGACTCTCAAGGTCGTCGCTATTGGGGTCACTGAAAAACCCGTGATCGGTAAATTAGAGTCAAATGGCGACGGATCCCCGCGGACCACCCGCGACGTCTACTTCCGTGGTGAGGGTTGGGTTCCGGCCGCGATCTACAGCCGTGACGACCTGCCGGCCGGAGCGGTCGTGCATGGTCCCGCGGTCATCGAAGAGTCGATGTCCACGACGCTGGTCCACCCCGGGCAGCGCTGTGATGTCGACCCCTACGGGAACATCATCCTCCACACGCGCGCGAATACGACACAAGACGGGACGGGACACTAAATGAGCTCGAAAACTGAATCTATCGACCAGATTACCCTTCAGGTCGTCAACAACTACCTCGTGACCACAGCCCGCGAGATGGGCATCGCGATGCGGAACACGTCCTACTCACCGCTGTTCAACGAGGGCCTCGACTTTTCCTGCGCAATCTTCGACTCCGAGGGTGAAATGATCGCGCAGGCCGAATTCTGCCCCGCACACCTCGGCGCGATCATCTTCATCGTCGGGTGGACGATCATGGAGATCGGTAGGGATAACTTCCACCCTGGTGACGTGGTCCTCCACAACGACCCGTTCCGGGGCGGCTGCCACCTCCCGGAATACTGCGTCATCAAGCCCGTGTTCTACGACGATCGACTGGTCGCGTTCACGGCCTGTATTGGTCATATGACAGAAGTAGGCGGCAAAGTCCCCGGCGGCTTCCCGGGGGACGCCACCGAGGTCTTCCAAGAGGGCCTGCGCATCCCACCCCTCAAGATCGTCGAAGCGGGCAAGGACGTCGACGCCGTGTGGAACATTATCATGGCGAACGTCCGCACCCCGCGGGTGTCCTTTGGCGACATGAAGGCGATGATCGGTTCCTTGTACGTGGGTGAACGGCGCATCCACGAGCTGCTCGATCGTCATGGGGTCGAACGGTTCGCCGCGCTCGGATCCGCAATCAAGGACTACTCCGAGCGCCGTATGCGGGCCGAGATCTCAGAAATGCCCGACGGCGAGTACGAGTTCGCGGATCTGGTCATCGAAGATGACGGGATCACCAACGAGCCAGCCTGCCTGAGGGTCAAGGTCACGATCGCTGGTGATCAGTTAACTGTCGACTACACAGGTAGCGACCCGCAGCGTCGAGGGCCCGTCAACTGCACGTATGGCGTAACGGCTTCGGCAACGTATAACGCCCTGCTACACATCACCGATAACTCGATCCCGTCGAATCACGGCTGCTACCGGCCAGTGCGCATCATCGCCCCGATCGGAACGATCGTGAACGTGCAGTACCCAGGCGCCAGCGTTGGTGGGAATTCTGAGATCCACCCCCATCTCGTTATGTCGATCTATGGCGCCCTGCACCAGGCTCTTCCTGATCGCGTGTCGGCGCACGACGGCGGAACATCGGCGTTGATGGCGGTCGGCGGCGTCCACCCGGATACGGGTGAGGTCTTCGCGAACCTCACGAACGAGGGTTGCGGGTGGGGCGGGACAGCATCCAAGGACGGAAACAACGCCCTCTGTATTCCAAATGGCAACTGCGCCCTGCAACCGATTGAGATTCTGGAGACGCGTTACCCAATGCTGCACGAGGCACTGGAGATCGCCGAGGGATCGGCGGGCGCAGGTCGTAACCGCGGCGGTTTTGGATACGCGCGACAGTACCGCGTGCTCTCGGAGTACATGCGCCTGTCGTGCTTCGTGGAGAAGATGCACCAGCGACCGTGGGGCCTGTTCGGTGGCGAGCCGGGAAAGAACTCGACGCTGCTAGTCGATCGTGGCGGCCATGACGACTGGAAGACGTTCCCCGAGGCATTTGGCGTCGCCTGCACCGGCAAGTTCTCCGACGCGTATCTCGACTACGGCGATCGCGTCCGCGTCACGACGTCGGGTGGAGGTGGATACGGCGACCCACTTGAGCGCGATCTCGATCGCGTAGCCGATGACGTCACGCAGGGGTTCATCTCGCATGAACAGGCAACAGAGGAGTACGGCGTCGTCTTCACGGATGACCTCACCAATATCGACCATGGCGCGACAGAGACCTTTCGTGCGAATCAAAAAGGAACACGATGAGCAACAACACACCGAAATCGGCAGACGTTTCGCCCCAACGCATCACGGGATTTCTACCGCCGATCGCGACGCCGATGCAGGATGGGAAGTTGGACATCCCCAGCCTGCACTCCCAACTCGACTACATCTCCGATCACGTCGCCGGCTATCTCGTCGGCGGCAGCATTGGCGAAGTCGCGAGCCTGACCCTCGAGGAACGTCAGCACGTGATGCGCGCGTGTGCCGACCACAGCGGGTCGACACGGCGCCTCGCCGTCTCCGTCTCTGACAACTGCCTAGCCAACTGTAGACGCCTTACGGAGACCGCCGCCGAGGTCGGCGCCGACCTGGTCATGGTGTCGAGTCCGAATTACTTCACCAACAACCGTGACATGCTGGTTGCTTACTACGGCGCGATCGGCGAGTTCAGTCCCACCGAGATCTGCCTCTACGACAATCCGATTCAGAGCCATACGCTGCTGAGCGTCGCTGACATCGCGGCGATCGCTAAGGCCGTACCGACACTCACGCACATCAAGGTGACGGATACGGCCATCGAGAAGGTCGCCGCGATTCGCGCGGCGACCGATCTCGTCATCCTCGCCGGCGACGACGCCGTGCTCTGGCACCAACTCGATCGCGGCGCTGAGGGAGGCATGGTCGCCCTGCCACTAATCTACCCACAGATCGCGAGCGACGTCTGGGATGCCCTGCAAAGCGGTGACCGCGATGCGGCCTATTCCCGCTACTCCGACGCCACGCGCTTCATGCATATCGCCTTCGGAGCGGCAGACTTCGTGGCGGTTGTGAAGATGGTGCTACACCACAAGGGCGTGATCGCATCCTCGGAGATGCGGATCCCGCTCGTCATGCCACCGGCACACCGCTGCACGGAGATCCTCGCCGCCCTATGACGCTTCTTCAGAATCGCACAGCCTTGGTCACCGGAGCCGGATCAGGCATCGGCTCGGCGATCGCACGAGCGCTGGCAGTTCATGGCGCTCACGTGATCGCCTGCAGCCGCAGCGGTTCGGCCGAGTCGGTGGCCGAAGATGCGCGTAACGCGGGCCTGCGGATGGAGGCGGTGACCTTCGACTTGGAAGATGAGGCCGCGGTGGAGACTGCGGCACATGAGGCCCTATCGCATCACGAGGCGCTCGACATCCTCGTAAACAACGCCGGTATCAACATACCCGCGCGCATCGAAGACATCTGCACAGCGGATGCGGCCCGGATGTTCCGCGTCAATGTGGCCGCGCCGATGCAGCTCACCCGACTGGCCCTGCCGAGCCTGCGGCGGAGTCCCCACCCGCGGATTGTCAACATCGGCTCCTGGCTTGATCGCTCTCCGGCCCCGGGCTACATCGCCTACTCCGCGAGCAAGGCGGCGCTGCTCAGTTTCACTCGCGGCGCGGCACTCGAGCTCGCCGCGGAGAACATCACGGTCAACGCGGTTTGCCCAGGCAATGTCTGGACGCCTATCTGGATCGGCGCTGACGGGAACCGTGGCGCCAGGGCCAACTTCGAATCTTCGATCCAGATGCAGCCAATCAAGCGCGGCGTCGACCCAGAAGAAGTGGCGGCCGCGGTCGTGTATCTGGTGTGCGACGACGCGCGCAGCATCACCGGCGAGGCCATCTATGTCGCCAGCGGACTGCGATGATGGCGCCGGTACCGCACAGCGTGAGTCCATTCGGCGTGCCGATCGCTAGTTCCGACCACGGCTTCTGCTGCGACGGTGAGGTTACCGTGGAGTTGCGCGCGTCTGGGGAGATAGTGATGGGTGGCACGGAGATCCTCGCCATGCCACAGATCGACGGGCGCCAGCCGATGACGACAACGACATCGTTCACCATTGAGACGCCCGTTCTAGTCAGACGTGTTGCCGACCTCACGTGGACAGACCAATTGACTGGTACGTTGACCGCCGACCTGCACAGTTCGGGGGCCGTCCATCTGTACTTCCGGGTGACGGCCACCACAGAAACCCTTCTCTCAGAGGTCGCATTGCCGGGGATCTCCGGTCTCGCCGGGGCAGAGGTGCACGGCGTGGGTGCCAGTCGACATGCCTTCGCACCCGATGCGGGCATTGCAGTGCTGGTTCGTAAGTGGTTATGGCTAGCCTCTTGGAACGACGTCGGGGCACATTCGCACAGGATGCTCGCAGACGCGGTGCTCGTGGCCAGCACCGAAGGCGTCAAACTGGTCGGACGCGATGTCACGCTCGCCGCAGGCCAAACGCTGGATGCCGCGATCATAATACGCCCAGCAACCACCGATCAAGCAACGGCCGAAGCGACATATGACGACCCCGATGAGACACGCTACGTGCCCGAGGGCGAATACCGCCATCATCTCGTCTGGGAGTCGGACGACGTCTGGCTGGGACCGCCGATCATCGCTGGCTGTCCACAGCGACCGTATGATCAGTTGATCCCGCGCCCATTGGGGCTCAATGTTCTGGCACGCAAGCGCTTCACCTGGGCGAACGAGGATTTCTCGCTATGGCGGCTTACTGGCAAGAACCACTATGCAGAGTCCGGTGTGAAGAAAGCCTTCGCGCTGATGTCGACGCAGAACCAGTACGGCGGATGGTACGAGGGGGTTGAGTTCTACAACCTGCCGCCGAAGCACCACCACATGTACGACACGTACATCTCCGGGATGTTCCTCCTCGACGCCTACGATGCGACCGGGTTCGAGGGATTCCTGACCACGGCGGAACGGGCACGGGACTTTTGGTGCACATCGCCGCCGCCCGCCAACGGGCACGTCGTCGTCGCGCCCGATGCCTGGTGGTACCGGTGGGGCGGCTACATCAACGAGTTCAACTACACAGACGAGCGCTGCGTCCTCAACACGCACAGCGGTGCCACAGCGTTCCTCGCGTCCCTCGCCGCGCGCACCGGTGATCCGGAGACCCGTGCGGCGGCCGAGCGTGGCCTCAACGCGGTTCGCTGGGGACTTGAACGCGGCATCCAACGGGGCGACGGGCAGTTCCTATACTGCCTAAGCCAAGTCGATCCTACCCTCGAGCGACCTGGAGACCCCCCGTACATCAAGCTCGACCTTGTGCCGCAGATCGAGGACGTCTACACCGTCGCCACAAGTTACCGTCTACTCCTCGCCAACCGGACCTTCCGTGACCCGGTAGTCGACGCGGCGATCTGCCGGGCCCTAAACTACTGGTGGATGGCATACCGTGCAGGCACCGTCTATACCTATCGCGCATATGCAACCTTGGCATATGCCATCGCCGCCGGGGACCTCGACATCCGTTACGCCTTGGCGCTGCCTGAGATCCTACGCGACCCACAGCACTTCACCTCGATGCAGCGCGGACTGTCCGCATTCGTCGCGCCTGCGGGACTCGATCTCGTCGAAGTCCGGGTCTCGGACCCCGCCGCAGGCGTCGAACCGGTCTTCCTACGGCGCGCACCGGGCGAAGCGCTATTCGCCCTTGTTAATGTTGAGCAGCCGCTTGGTCGAATCGCTGTCATCGTGCGACTGCCGGCCGGCGCCGTACCGCTTTCTGTCACCCTCATCGACCCCGCCGAACCGACCCGCGAGGCCGTGGAAGTACCGTGGGTCGCTTCCGCGAGAACCCTGACGATTCAGGTCCCTGCTCTCGGCGAGTTCGAAGTGGTCGTCCTCCGCGTTGCGTTTGAGGAGCCGTCGTGAGCGGCGATGAGACAATGCTTGCCGTGGTTGCCGGTGCTTCATTCCCGAATCTTGATACAGAGAGTGCGATCCTCGGCGAGATCGGTGTTGTCGTCGCCGACATGCGTGCGCTCGCGCGCGAGCATGTTATCGAGACAGCAGCCCACGCCGACGCCCTACTCGTTGACTACTTCCCGTGCGATGCAGATTTGATCGCCACCCTGCAACGCTGCCAAGTGATCTGCCAATATGGGGTGGGCCTCGATGGTATCGACATCGAAGCCGCCAGCAGCGCTGGGATCTTCGTCACCCACACACCGCTGTACTGTTGCGACGAGTTGGCCGAGCACAGCGTCGCCCTGATGCTTTGTGCGGTCCGCGGGTTATCCGTCTACGACCGGAGCGTACGCAGTGGCACGTGGGATTACAATCTCGCAATGCCACTTAGACGCCTTCGTGGGTCGACGGTGGGACTGATCGGCTACGGTCGGGTAGGTCGCGGCGTCGCCGAGCGCTTGGCTGGCTTTGGCGTCGACCTGATTGCCGTCGACCCCTTGGTACCACAGGCGGAGTTCGAGCGACTGGGGGTAAGGCGCGTCGAATTGGATGAACTTCTGGAGACGAGCGACATCGTCTCGATCCACGCGCCGCTCGATGAGTCCACGCGCGGGATGGTCGACGGTGAACTGCTCGCACGCATGCGGCCGACGGCAATTCTCGTTAATACGGCACGCGGGGCAATCGTCGACTCGACAGCTCTCGCCAGCGCCCTTGAGCAGGGCACGCTCGCTGGTGCAGCGCTCGACGTGCTCGATGTCGAGCCGCCACCGGCCGACCACTGCCTGATTGGCCGGGACGACTGCGTCGTGACCCCGCACGCCGGTTTTTTATCAACGCACGCCCTCGCGGACCTGCAGCGCGACGCCGCTCATGAGGTGCGCGATGCGCTATGCGGGCGCGTCCCGCGGTTCGCCGTCAATACCGCTGAGGTTCTGAAAGTGCGCACATGAAAGCTCTCATCTGGCACGGAGACCGCGACCTGCGGATCGAGCATGTCCATGAACCTGAGCTTGAAGCGGGACAGACGCTTCTCCGCGTCGTGATGGCCGGCATCTGCGGCTCCGACCTGCACGGCTACCGCGGCCATCCCGGACCACGCGTCCCGCCGCTGATCCTCGGGCACGAGGCCGTCGGGCGCGCTGACGGCCACCCCGGACTCGTCATTCCGTTCCCGCTCTGGTCCTGCGGCGCGTGCCCGACCTGCCAGCGCGGTGACGTACAGCTGTGCGCGGAGCGGGGCCTGTTGGGCCTTGATAGGCCGGGCGTCTTCGCGGAGGCCGTGGCCGTCCCATCCGATGCCCTGATCGACGTCCCCGCCAGCATGACTGCAGTAGTCGCGACACTAACCGAGCCACTCGCGGTCGCAGTATCAGCTCTCCGCCTTGACAGCGTGACTGGCGGAGAGCGCGTGCTCGTGCTCGGTGCCGGCCCGATCGGCCTATTGACGGCGTACGCCGCGACCGCTGCCGGTGCGGAGGTCGACGTTCTCGAGCCGTTGGAGCGCCGACGCAACATCGCGGCAGCGCTCGGTGCTCAAACCGTGTATGCAGAACCCACCGCTGTACCCATCGGCCACTACGACATTGCCTACGACACGGTGGGGATCGAACCCGTGTGGACAGTGGCAATCTCGGCGGTGCGCCGAGGCGGCATCGTCACGGTTATCGGGCTCGGGCAGGACGTTGGAGCCGTGGCGATTGGCGGGCTTGTGCGCAACGCTATCACGATCCGTGGTCACTATGCGTACACGCGCGACGATTTCGACGCTGCACTGGATCTCCACCTTCGACATCCGCTGGACCACTCGTGGGTCGACTCAGGCAGCCTCGACGATGGGGGCCGGGCCTTCCACGAACTAGTCGAGACGCCCGATGTGCGAATCAAGTTCGTGCTGGAAATCGATTACTGAGGAGTGGAATGGGAATTCAATGAGTGGAATTCGGATTAATTCGGTCAGCAAGGTGTTCGGCGGTGGCGTGCGCGCAGTCGACGACGTATCGCTGGAGATCGCCGATGGCGAGTTCGTGGTGCTCGTCGGACCCTCTGGAAGTGGCAAGTCGACGCTCCTGCGCATGATCGCGGGGCTCGAGGAAGTTTCGACGGGCACCATCTTCATCGGCGACCGTGATGTCACCTTCGAGGAGCCACGCGCCAGGGACATCGCAATGGTGTTCCAGAACTACGCGCTCTACCCGAACATGAACGTGCGCGACAACCTGCGGTTCCCTCTCAAGATGGCCAAGGTAAGGCGAGCCGAGCAGGACTCCCGCGTTGCCAAAGTGGCAAAGACACTCGGGCTTGAAGATCTACTAGATCGCAAGCCTCGGCAGTTGTCGGGCGGGCAACAACAGCGAGTCGCGATGGGGCGCGCGATGGTCCGTGAGCCGCAGGCGTACCTAATGGACGAGCCGCTTTCCAACCTCGATGCCAAGTTGCGTGTGACGATGCGGTCTGAACTCGCCCGACTCCATCAGGATCTTCTGGTCACGACCGTCTTCGTCACCCACGATCAGATCGAGGCGATGACGCTCGGACAACGCGTCGCGGTGCTCCGCGACGGCCGGCTGCAGCAGTTTGACACGCCGGGAGCCCTGTACCGCCGCCCGTGCAATCTCTTCGTCGCGGCCTTCCTGGGCTCCCCGAGCATGAATCTCGTGGAGGCACAGGTCACGGACGGGGTCGTGCGGTTCGGCAAACACGCCATCGACGCGCCTCAGGTGACACGTGGGATCGCCGGACCGGTCGTGCTGGGAATCCGCCCGACCGACCTCGAGCCCGTGGCGACCGCCGACCCGGCGTTTCCCCGCCTCACGGTGACCCCTGACCTAGTCGAGAACCTCGGGTCGCAGATCAACGCCGTGTTCCCGATTGGCGCTCGCCGTGTGACGGCCGACCAGCAACTCGGCGGTGACTCCAACGAGGGGCAGCTGCTCGCGAGCGACGAGGCGCGCTTTCTCGTAGAGGTTTCCAGCCGTGTCCCGATCGAACCCAACCGGGAGATCACCTTCGCCATCGATCCAGAGCACCTCTACCTGTTCTCAATCCAAACGGGAGCGAATCTGAGACTGACCTAAGCAGCGCTTCGCAGTGCGGATCGCGTGCATGTCCACCCGCATTGGTTCGTGCCTCGCCCTCGAGCTGGATCACCAGTTGCTCGAAGCAACGCCCCCTCCCCGCTGACCTCCCCGTCGCCTTCTCCGCGCTGATAAACATGAAGTAATCGTTCATCGTTGCTTCGCGGCGAAGAAGGCATCGACTTTTCCCAAGAACTCGATTTCCCGTTTCAACTCGCCATTCTCGGCCTGCAACTCCTTGTACTTGGCCCACTCGACCGGGCCGGGGTCCTTCGCGCCAGAATCGGGATGCTCCTCCTTCCAAACCCGGACCCAGTTCCCCAGCGTCTCCTTGACAACCCCAATCTCGGGTGCCACATGCGCGATCGGCCGACCCGATGAAACCACCAGCTCCACAGCCTCGTCCCGGAACTCAGCACTGAACTTACGACGATTCGACATGAAGCATATTCTCCTAACCTCTGTCTCACATCACTGTACGGACGCCCACTGCCATACTGGATCCGCTACTACAACGAGCAGCGTCCACACAGCACGCTCGGCGGCTTCCTCGTCGAGATCGACGCCATCGCCGTGATCGGGTCGGGCAACTAGCCGCAATCGGCGGAGGTCGGAGCGCCTGTTAGCGCGTCAACGGGATGTCGAGCCGTACGAGCCCATGTTCGAGGGCGCGTCCGACCACTGCGGTGCGTGTACTGGCAGCGAACTTTTCGAGCAGGTGCTCAAGATGCGTCGCGACGGTCCTTGGCGCGATATGCAGCACCTCAGCAATCTCGCGATTGCTACCACCGTCAACCAGATAGCGCAAGACCTCTGTCTCACGAAGCGTCAGACCAAAGCTGATGTCGCCGTAGCGCAGACTCGTCAACACGACAGGCTCTCCCGACAGTCGCGTGGACTGCACCCGAATCATGTGTAGATGAACAAGCCGCCCATCGTGGTCAGCGATCAACCCGCACCGAACGGGCTGCCCCTCTGCGAGCATCTGTTGCGCAACCGTAGAAATCGAGGCGGACAACGTCTTCGATGCCGGCGAGCTTTGCTCACATCCGCCACCACACTCGAGAATGCTGCCGTCACTGGCAACGAGGATCCTGTGAGCGTCGACCTCTTGGCAGAGCCAACTCGCAAGATCGCCGAGTGGATCAAAAGCTGCTGCGAGCACCGGAGCGAGTAGCCCAACAAAGTCGCGCACGCCCTCCGTCATAGTGCGCTCGTCCTCAACGCTGATCGCGACCATACCGAGATAGCGATCGTCGGCGGAGAACAGCGCCGACGTTAATCCCTCGTGATATCCCGCCTGACCCCAGTAATTGATGTACGAATGCGTCTGCTTATAGTCGTACGCCGTATCCTGCATGCGCAGCGGAGCGCGAGCAGCACAGATCTGACCGAAGCCGGCGTCGCGCTTCGTATACTCGCCGTCGAGGTAGTCGAGAATGCGATCGTCGTATCCGCGCTGCACAAGACGGCAGTGCGAATCGCTGAACGGGTCGAGCAACGAGATGTTGATCGCGTCGTACCGGATCACGCCGTGCAGATTGTCGATCAGTTCTGCAGCCACCTCACTGCGAGGAACGGTGCTCCCGACCGCGCAGCCGACCGCAGCCAGCGTGCGCTCCTGTGCTGTCACCGTTGGCATCGCCACACTGTACCGTCGAGCGAAAGTGATGGCAAACGCGCCAAGTGGACGTCGGTCCGACCTCAGAGTGGCCGAGCGCGACAGTGGTCGTACGTGTCGGACCATGGGCGAACGCGCTCATACGCCGCACTCGCTGCGAAGACGGCCTCATCGCAGCCCGATGGTCCGATCAATTGCATCCCGACAGGCAGGCCTTCTGCGAGTCCCGCGGGAATCGAGGCGGATGGGTGGTGGCTGAAGTTCGTCACGTACGTCAAACAGAAGCCAATGCTCGGGTCGATCTCGACACCGTTCACAACGCTGGGTCCCATCGTGTCCCCATTCGTCTCGTTGAGTGGCGGCATCGTCGACAAGGTTGGTGTGATCAGCATGTCGTAGTTGGCAAAGACTCCCTGGATGGCATCAAATACCTGAGTGCGCATCACGTTGTCTCGATCAATATCGGCGAAGCCCATATCGCGGCAGGCCTCCACCCACTCTCGATAGACCGGCGGGAGGTCATCCCCTGCCATCAGGTCGAGACCATTTGCCTTGAAACCGTTCAGACCCACGATATTAAGTGGCATGATCATGCGGCACCAGAGGTGCGCGAGTTCGAGCTGGTCAATCGTCAATCCAAGCTTGACCTCCTCGACAATCGCACCGCACTCCTCGTAGGCCTTGACGGCTTCTAAAACGGTGCTGGCGACCCGAGGGTCGATCGGAAAGACGTCGAGGTCGGGACTGTAGGCAATCCGCATTCCCTCGATTGAGCGGTCGAGCGCACCAACGTAGTCAACGGAGTCTCGGAGGCTGTATGGATCGCGCGGATCATACCCCGTCAACACGGTCATCACGCGTGCGGCGTCCGCGACGTTACGTGTGATTGGACCCTCCGCGATTGTCGGCTGGGTAGCTGCCCAGGCGTTCGGGCGCATGACCTGTGGAACCCGACCAAACGAGGCCTTGTACCCATACGTTCCACACCACGCGGATGGGATGCGGGTCGACCCGCCACCATCGGTGCCCTCGGCAAAGGGGACGAGCCCATCGGCGACGGCAGCAGCACTTCCGCCAGACGATCCACCCGGATTACGCGTGGCATCAAACGGGTTACCCGTCGCGCCGAAGAGCGGGTTATCGGTAACTCCGCGAAAGCCCATCACCGGACTGTTGGTCTTGCCGACGATGATTCCGCCCGCTGCCTCCACCCGCTCAGCCCATACGCAGTACGCGTCGATCACAAGATCTTTGAGGGCGGGAATGCCACCAAACGTCGACGGCCACCCTGGTTTGAAGTCGAACAGGTCCTTCATCAGCGTCGGAACACCATGGAGGACGCCGAGATCATCACCGCGCCCGACGGCTGCCTCCGCCTTGCTAGCCGCACCCCGAGCATCGTCGTACCCCTTGAAGATCACGGCATTGATGGACGGGTTGCGCTCTTCAATGCGCTCGATGGCGCACTCCACTGCCTCGACGGGAGACACAGCACCCGACCGGATCAGATCTGCAAGCTCGTTGGTGCTCGTGTACGAATACTCCTGCGCGTTCATGTGCCGCTCCTTTAGAAACTTTGGGTGTTCATGCCACTCCGCACCAATCCATCGCGACCACTGCGAATGTCTTGCAAGAAGTAATCACTTCGTCGATTAGAACGTACTCATCGTCCGCATGGGCGACACGAAGATCGCCCGGACCGTACGAGATCGCAGGCACACCACCCTTGGTCAGCCAGGTCGCGTCCTCAACCGCCGCGAAGCCAACCACGTCGGGCCGCCCCGCGAAACGAGTCCCCACTGCTGCCTGCTGATGAGCGGCACAGGTGACCTCGGTAATCTCGACAGCATCCGGTGTGTTCGCAGGCCAGTTCATCTTCCAGTCGACGACCGGCGGGTGCTCGCGCAACCAAGCATCGAGTTGCGCCGCTCGCGCGATCTGCGTACTGATCTCACGCTTGACATCCTCCGGATCATCGTCCGGCGAGTACCACACGCAGTAGTCGAGCGTCATGTACTCACTCAAGAAGAATGGGACCATCACGCCGTGTGGCCCACCCTGCACGACCCCCGGGTGGATCGTAAAATGGCCGGGAGCGAACAATGGATGCTGTTTCGTGAGCCCCCATTCGTCCTCCAGCTGTCGTAGAGCATTGAAGATCAGCACGCCCTTATCAATCGCGTTGACACCGACGCTCGCACCGTCGCCCCCCGCACGAAACGACGTGCCCCGCATCGATGAGTGCGCAGACTTTCCGGCGACGGTCACCGAAAACCACAGCAGGCCGGGCGAGATCGGCACAACAGCCAGCGGGGATGGTGGCGAACTGGGCTCCGAGACAATCGCAGCGTCAGCGGTGTAGCCACGTTTGATCGTCGCAGTCACGCCACACTCATGATCCATTACTTCCTCGCCCACAACGGCCTCAAGGATCAGATCGCCCTGGAGTGTGATCCCACACTCCTTGAGTGCGCGCGCTGCGAATGTCTGCGCCATGATCCCGGACTTCATGTCGGTCGCGCCACGACCCCAGACCCGATCGGCATCGATCTTGCCACTGAACGGATCTCCACTATGCCAATTGTTGGGATCGCCAACCGGTACGACATCCACATGGCCGTTGTAGATCAGCGAGCGCCCACCACCCGCGCCCTTGACCCTGCCGACCGCGTTCTCACGACCGGGCTCAATCGCAAAAAGATCAACCTCCGCACCCAAGTCCGCGTAGTGCCGCCCGAAGACCTTGCTGACCGCTCCCTCGTGTCCGACAACATCGTCGTAGACCTGCCCGGGATAGCGGGGATTGACACTGGGAATCCGCACGACCTCCGAGAGGGCGTCGATCATCTCGCCAGCGAGTGCATCGATCTTTGTTGTAACGCTGTCGACGAGTCGCTGATCGGCCATTGCGAGTCCTTCTCATCTGTCCATTGAACGGAAGCTAGGTTTGTGGTCTTGACCCCGGTGGCATCCGTGCTTCCTGCGCGATCGCAGCCGCCTCCTCAGGGGGCAATCCCGTTGGATCAGTACCCCGACCGGCAGGGGTCGCTCGTCGCCGCCGCAATTGGTCGGGAAGAGACACGAGACCGCCCGAGGCAATCAGCGTGACAAGCAACAACAGCAAGCCGATAAATATGTAACGCGCCTCCGGCGGATCAACATCCACGAAGCGCTTGTCGATGAACGTCAGCAGCATCGTGCCAATCAGAATGCCGCGAGGCGAATTGACGCCACCGATCATGATCATTGCGAACAGCAGGAGCACTATGGAAAAGCTGAAGAAGTTTGGTGAGATCGACTTGTAATACGCTGCATAGAACCCACCCGAGGCGCCGAGTACAGCCGAGGAGATCAAGAAGATCCACAGTCGAGTCCGGACGATGTCGATGCCCAGCACCTCGGCAACAGGCTCGCTCTCACGCGCCGTTCGCAACAGCAAACCGAGCCGTCCATAGTTGACACGCCAGTAGATAAGCAGCGAGATCAACGCCAATCCGGCGGCCGCCGCGTAGGCGTACTGATATCCCAGCAAGCTGCCCGCGATATCCCCCGGAATAAAGCTCGAGACGCCATAGAGTCCCTGGGCTCCGCCCAAATTGCACTTATCTTGGCCGGCGTAGGAGCGAGCGAGTTCGACAAGACCAATCGTCAACAACGCGAAGTAGATTCCACGCAACCGAATTGCGGGTAGCGAGATCAAGAACCCAACGATCGCACCAACCACAGTAGCGACGGGAATCGCCACCCACCATTCGAACACGGGCATTCCAAAGAGTTTGCCTCCGCAGTTCACGCCGGCCGCCGCTGCGGTGCCCAACCCCACCGAGACATAGGCGCCGGCATAGGCAGCGATTCCGGCCACGGCTACCGTTGCAAAGCTCTGCAGCCCTGCTGTGCCAAGCACGAGTCCCCACATCACATTCCAACTGAGGTAGATGAAGAACGCCACCATCACACTGAGGAAGAAGGGTGTTCCTGCCAACAGTGGTATCAGGATCGCAATGATGCCCGCCATGCCCCAGAACACCCACGACGAGCGATCGCGTCGATCGTGCTCCTCTTTTTGCTCGCCTTGACGCCAGGAGATGCTCCACGAAAGCAGCAGCAAAAAGACGGTCATCGAGCCAAGAATTGAGAGCGAGCCGAATACAAAGGGTACAGCGAGCGCCAGCACAAACAGCACTGCCAGGCCACCCCAATGCAGCAAATCGTTGCGACTTCTAAGCACGGGTTGTCTCCAACACGCCAGCGACGCCGCGCGGTCGGATGATCAACACCACAGAGATCAAGATGAACAAGGTGACGAGCGTCCACGCTCCCCCGAAGTACTGCAGCGTCAGCGCCTCAGTGAGGGCGACCATAAACGCTGCAATCACAGCACCCCGCAGCGACCCGAGCCCACCCAAGAGCGCCACGATCAGGCCTTTGATCAGCGGGACGTAGCCCGAGTTGGGCTCGACGAAGAACGTCTGCCCTAAGAGGACAGCGGCAAGCCCGATAAACGCGCCTGAGACACCGAGGATGGCGAAGGCGGTAGTTCGACGGTCGATACCCACCAGCGATGCTCCCTCAACGCTCTGCGTCAGCGCACGCACACCCAGCCCAATCCGTGATGATCCGATAAAGATCAGTACGATCGTGACGACGATCGCTGTCGCGATAAGCGTGCCAACCACAGACGACTTGACGAGGGTGTCACCCAGACGAAACTGGGGAATCCAACCAAACAGCGGCTCAAACTGCTTAAATTGCGGGCCGAATTTCCACAGGTAGAGATTTGTGGCAATAAAGCTCAGCGCCAGTGTCGCCGTCAGGGTACGCAGCTCCCAGTTCGGCTTGCCATCAAGGGGCAAAAACACCGTCAGACAGATCAGTGCGCCGAAGGCAGCGCCGACGATGATGCCGCCGAGCAGGACAACAACCACATTCGATGTGATATTGGTCGACACCAGCCAGGCACCGTAGGCCGAGGCTGCGTACATCACCCCGGCAGACAAGTTGAGAAAGCCGAGGCCGGCCCAGGTCAGAGATATGCCGAGCGCAACCAAAGCGTAGATCGCTGTGAGGTTCACGGTCGTGACAATCACACCGGTCATCAGTGGACTCCATCCTCGCCGGTCACCGGCGTCAGCTCGCCGCCATGCATGCGCAGGGCACGATCAATCTTGCCTTCAATCAAGGCGCGATTCTGTTCGGCGATCAGCAGCGCACCACCCTGGAGGTCGAGCGTAAACAGCGTCTCGCAAATGCCCTTGGCAACGCCGGGGCCAAGCCCCAGCGAGGGCTCATCGACGAGGTAGAGGCGCGCCTCGCTCATCAGCCCACGACCAATCGAACACATGCGCCGTTCGCCACCCGAAAGCGTCCCGACAATCTGGTCGAGCCGCTTGCCGATCTGCGGAAAGATCTCGCAGACATAGTCGCGCCGCTGCTGACGTTTTTTCCACTGTCCACCTGGATAGGCCCCGGCGTCAAGATTGTCTTTGACGCTCAACCCGGGAAACAATGCGTCGCCCTGCGGCATCAAGACGATCCCGCGCCGCGCCAAGGCGTGCGTCGGTTGGCGCATAATCGATTCGCCTTCGAAGAGGATGTCGCCTTGCTTCCAATCGACTAGATCGACAATCGCCCGTAGCAGCGTGGTCTTACCATGCCCGTTGAGTCCGAGAATGCCGACCCGTTCTCCCTGCTCGATCGAAAGGTCAATCCCATGCAACACGCGCAGTGGCCCATAGCCTGCTTCCAACGCCTTGATCTCCAGCACCTTGCTCATGCTGCAGACCCCGGCGCCTCAAAGTAGGCCTCACGTACCTTTGGATCACTAAAGACATCCGCCGGGCTACCAAGGGCGATCTGTTGCCCCGCATCGAGCACGAGTACCTGCGCGGCGATCGCTTCGAGGATTTCGAGGCGATGCTCGACCACGCAGACCCCCATACCGGTCTCGGCAACAAGCCGCACGATCAAATCTTCGATCTCTTGAATCTCATCGGACAAGAGCCCCGAACAGGGCTCGTCCAGCAACAAGACTTTCGGCTCGTGCAAGAGCACACAACAGAGCAACAGTTTTCGCCGATCAAGCGTATCGAGCGACCCCGCCAATTTGCTATCAGGAGCCGAAAAATTGGTCAGCGTACGCAAATCCGACTCAGCGGCCTTGTCGATCCGAGGGGAATACGCAATGCGGGCCACTTCGAGTGTTTCGCCCACCGTCAACGAGCTCGGCACGAGTGGTGCTTGGAAGGTGCGGGCCAACCCGTGTCGCACACGACGATAGGTGCTGTGCTTTGTGATGTCACTCCCATCCAGCGTGACGGTGCCACTGTCTGGCTTTACACGGCCGGTGAGTACATCGAACAGCGTCGTTTTGCCAGCACCATTCGGACCGGCAACGCCGAGAATAGTGCCGCCCTCGACGGAGATTGATACCCCGTCGAGGGCGACGAAGGCCCCATAGGTCTTTCGAATTTCTCGACCAGAAAGCACTAGGACCGTATTCCTTCTAGCTCTTCTGCCACGGCGCGAGAGCGAACTCGCCGTTGGTAAACGGAGCGGGCGCAATGATCGTGCCGTTCTTGCCGTTCTGGATCTGGAAGAACAGATGCGCCTGCGAGAGGCTCATGTCTGGCTGCTCGGCCGGGAACGATAGACCATAGTTCTCCGGCATGAAGTAGCCACCATTGACGCCACGCCAGACGATCTTTCGCAGCATGTCATTGACCTTGGTGAAGTCCTTCGAATCGCCGAGCATTGCCCACACGGTCGCGAGCATGTATACCTCGTCGTACCCGGAACCCGAGTTGGAGTAACCAGCTTCCTTACTGAATGCCGCCTGATAGCGCTCAGCAAAGGACTTCCCGATCGCGTCGCCATAGACGCCAGTGACCGTCGCCCAAATAGCGCCGTTCGCCTTATCCCCGGCCAGCTCGAGAAACTCCGGCACCGAAGCGCCGTACTGGAGGTACAGCAACGAGTCCGTCGGATCGTCGGCGAAACCGATCGTAAAGGTCGCCAGCTCCGACGGAATATAGTGCGTATTCATCACAACTGCCGCGTCGGCCGCCTTGACCTTGGCGAGAATCGGTCCCCAATCGGCCATTGCGCCTGCGCCCATCGGCTCAACACCCGCTATCTCCCAACCTGCAGCTGGTGCGCTCTCCTGCGTCACCTTCGAAATCACCTGCGAGTAGGGGACGTTGCCCTCGACGATGTAGATCTTCTTGTTGCGCGGCTTCCATGCACCGGTCGCTGCCAAATCATTGAGGAAGGTCGGGAAGCCCAATCCGTACCACGTCTCCGGCGGATCAATCTGGAAGACGCAGTTGTACTTCGGATCAGAGCCGATCTGATCGACCTGCGCCTGCGACGTCGACGCATTCATGAACGGTGAGCCGTACTGCGCCGCGACGTCCATCGCGGAATCCCACGCAAGCATGTAGCCATTGATGACCGCGTCGACCTTCATGTCGGCCAGCTTCTGGTAGTTCTGCTGGATCGCCTCCGGCGATAAGATGTCCGTATCTAGAACTTCGAACTTGATCTTACGACCACCCACGCCACCGGCAGCATTGATCTCGTCGACGGCCAGTTGAGCGCCGTTGTTCATCTGCTCGCCATCCGCGGCAAGGCCCGGCGTCGTCAATGGATAGAGGCCGCCGATCACATAATCTGCGCCGCCACCACCGCCCCCGCCGCCCTCGGACGCTGCGTCATCTCCACCGCCACCATCATCGCTGGCACCACAGGCCGCCAGCACGCCACCAACGGCGAGTGCGCCGCCGACGCCAACAGCCGCCTTGAGGAACGTCCCTCGCTTGATATTTGTGGTCTCTTCTTCTTCACTCATAACTCCCCCTCGTAGTTGTGGTCCCCCGTTGGGGACCAGTTACCCGGCCGGCACGCGCTCGACGAGCGCTGCCGACTGATCAATCAACGCCGCCTGATGCGGCTGTAGATCTTGCCCGCCAATACCCGCGAAGATGGGCATAAACGGATCTTCCACCGGGGTCCGATGCCCCGTCAACTCCTCCAACACGGCCAACCCGCAGAACGGGACGTAGGCGGAGGAATAGCCACCCTCATGGGTGAACATGATCTTCGAGCCGGTCGACGCCGCGGCTCCCAAGAAAAACTGTGTCAAGGCGCGATAGCCATCCGAGTGCATCTGCTGCCGTGCCAGCGGATCGAGAGCACTCGCGTCGAGCCCCGAAGCCACGATGATCAGATCCGGCTTGAAGCGCTCGAGTGCCGGCACCACCACTCGCTCAAAGGCACTCACGTACGCACCCACGCCAGAACCCGCAGGAAGCGGCACGTTGAGGTTGGCCCCCGCGCCAGCGCCCTCACCGTTCTCTTCCACCATGCCAGAATCCATTGGAAAGTAACGATCCTGGTGCAACGAGATCGTCAAGACGGACGGATCGTCATAGAACGCCCACTGCGTGCCGTTCCCGTGGTGCACGTCCCAGTCGACGATCGCGACTCGGTCGACGCCCAGCGCCTGGCGCGCGTGAAAACCTCCCAAAGCAGCGTTCGAAAACATGCAAAAACCGCGTCCGAGATCTTTCTGCGCATGATGGCCCGGTGGCCGTACCAAGGCATAAGCCGTATCGACTGTGCCGTCCAGCGTCTTTTCGATTGCGGTCAGCGTGCCACCGACTGCCAGCAAGGCAATCTCGAAACCACCACCCGCGAACGGTGTGATTTCGCCGGCATCACCACCCCCACTATCGCTCAGCTCCTTCATGCGAGCGACGTATTCCTTGGTGTGGTAGCGCTCAACCTCTTCGACGGTCGCCATGCGCGGCTTGAGGGGCACGAGATGATCTGCCATGCCACTGACGTCGATCAGGTTCTTGAAGCGGCGCTTGGTGGCGGGGTTCTCCGCGTGCTCACCCGGCTCCAACCATCCGCCAGCCGGCAGAAAGGCAGCACCAGAACGCGTGTCCCACCACATGTAGCGTTCATCCCAGACCAGACCGGTTTTCACGAATTGTCTCCTCCACCAGCCAACATGCCGGTCCCTTGCGCACAATCTAGATCAATACTGGCGACAATGCAATCGGCAGAATGACCGATCTCAGACCGACTCAACGTTGCCGGACACGATCGAGCGATTGACAGCTAGGGCAATGCTCAACGCCAGCAGTGCCTGCTCTCCGGTGGCCCTCGTCGGCGCCACGTTCGACTCGACACAACGAGCGAAGTACTCGGCCTGACGCTGCCACGGGTCGCCTGCGGCCACGGGCATCACCGTGCGTTCTCCCGCAGTCGTATAGAGCGTCAAGACGTTTGCTGCTTGGTCGACGCCGCCAATATTGCCTCCCTCACTGTTGGGAGTCGCTGAAAACGGGTACTCCAATACACCCGCTGTTCCCAGCACGCGTATGCCACTCGTAAACGGATAGCTGGTCGGCAGTAGGAGTCCGCCCTCGACGACAGCACGACCATGCTGACAGGTGAGCGTGACGGCCACGTGCTGGACGGCATCAAATGGCCCGGCGGTGATGGCCGTGGCATGCACGGTAATCGGGGTACCGACCAGCGATGCCACCTGATCGAAGTCGTGCACGAGCAGATCGATGGCGACACCGCCCGAAACGGATGGATCGAGCATCCAATCGTTCCAGTCGGGTGGCGGTGCGATCCGGAGAGTACTGACCATCTGTGGAGTGCCGATCGTTCCTGCCTGGACGGCAGACAGCAACTCTTCGTACTCGGGCCAGAAACGCAAGACAAACCCGACCAACAGCATGCAGCCACTGGCGTCTCTGGCAGCCAGAATCGCTTCTGCGTCGTCGGTCGTGAGGCTGATCGGCTTCTCCAGCAGCACATGCTTCCCCGCCGCAAACGCGGCTACTGCCCATTCCCGATGGAGTGGTGTCGGGAGGCAGATGTCGACGATCTCGACGTCGTCGCGACTGATCACCGCCGCCAGGTCTGCGGTTGCCTCGGCCCCGCATGTCTCGGCGACGGCCAAGGCAGCTTCCTCCCGACGCGCGGCGACCACACGTACCTGGGCGCGACCATCCAATGTCGACCACGCTGCAGCGTGCGTGCGCGCCATAAACCCGGCGCCAAGCAGGCCTACCCCGATCATCCCAGACCAAGCTCTGAGAGATGGCTGCGCGCGCTCGCCATCGCTGCCGTCACCTCCTCGAGTGGGGGCCACGGTTCGCCTTGAAACTCGATTTCGACGGAGCAGGGACCGCTGTAGCCACCTGCCTCAAGTACCTGCAGAATTCCTGCAAAATCGACGTGCCCCGCACCCGGCCCAGGAAAGTCCCAGACGCCAGCACCACCGACCTTGTCCTTCAAATGGACATTGCTCAGGTACGGCAACATCAGGGCGATATCATCGACAGCTGCTGTGTCACCGTAGAATTCGCAGTTCGCCGTGTCGTAGGCAACGCGAATTCGTGGATGCCCGATCCGCTCGAGCAGAGGCAACGTCTTCGCGCCGGTAGCCATGATCTCGCCGTGGATTTCTAGGGCTACATCGACGCCGGCATCATCAGCGGCTGCCGCGAGCCGCGTAATGCCTTCGAGAAAGCTCTCCTGATTCTCGTCTTGGCTCGAATGTCCACCAATCGCTGTGTTCATCACGGGGATGCCATAGTCAGCGCACCAGCGCACCGCCTTGATGCCGAGGTCTACACCTTCGGGAGTCGTCAGATCCGAGTGCGCACTGAGTACCGTCAGGTCGAGTCCGTAGTCGGCAAGGCGTTGTCGCAGTTCGCTTTGGGGCGCGTCAAGGTCGACGTGTTCTGTCCAACCCAGCACGGCGGACAACTCGACGGCGTCATACCCCGCCTCCACGATGCCCGTCATCGCTTGGTCGAAGTCGTACGTGTGGTAGCTGTTGCTGTGTCCGGCCAAGCGGTTGTGCATTAGAACCATCCCTCTTCGTTGGGGTTCGCGTACTGCATGTATTCGATCAAGGCACCGTCGATTTCCACGAACGCCACGGTGGCAAAACCATCGCCGACAACAAACGGCCCGAGTAGTACCTCCTGGCCGGCGATCGCTGCCATCAGGTCGGTCGTGCGATACGCCACGTGCGGGTCGGTTCGCAATGGTCCTGTTACTTCCGAGTCGGGGTGGAAGCGTAAGAACTCGACGTTGTGCGAGTGATTGCGGGGATTCGTCACCCAGACCTTGGTCTCAGGAACCCATGTCGAATCGGGCTGCTCCTGCTCCGTGATCACACCGATGTGGTCGAATTGCGCGCGTTGCATGGTGGAGATCGCTCCTCTTGTCGCCCGATTATGCGTATCCAACCACGCCGCCAAGCCGCGGTCAACTGACCGATATCTGGCGCAGTGATCGCGTCGGCCCGCCTGCCGATGATCCACGAAGTGCACAAACGGACCCGGGTCCTTTTGTGCAGTGGCAGTCGGTGGAGTCAGCAACGGCTCTGCCTAACCGGCCGCAAACTGCACAAAAGGACCGGGTCCTTTTGTGCAGTTTGCGGCCGTCCCTAGAGGATGCGATGCTCATCGAACACGCTGCGCAACGAGGCGCCGGCGATCAAGGCCGCACGCACCGCGCTCTCCCCCCGCGTCTTCTCTACCACCAAACGCGCAACGTCCGCTAGGTGGGCGCGCGGCACTGCCACCACACCATCCGCGTCGGCGACGATTAGATCGCCCGACCCAACCCGTACACCAGCGCAGGCGACCTCCCTGCCGTGGCGCACAATCGAAACACGGCCCTGAGCATCGAGTGGACTGACACCTCGACAAAAGGTCGCGAAGCCCATCTCCCGCAACTGTTGACTGTCGCGCACCGGCCCGTCACTGACAATGCCCACCGCGCCACGAGCAGTCGCCGCGGTGGCCAGCAACTCGCCCCAAATCGCCGCACCCGAGCACGCGCTGACTACGACCACGGCGCCAATGGGAATCGCATCGACGGCTGCCACTTCGCCGGCATACGGATCGTCGACCGCGCCCGCCACGTCGCTTGCCTCCAGAGTATGAGCAGGTCCGACAGCGCGCATGCTCGGATCTAAAGCCGCAACCGCACCGGCCATTACCTGGCCTGCAATTCCTAGGCGGTCGAGACAATCCGAAACCAGTGCCGCACTCGCCCATCGCATTGCGTCCTGCTCGTGCATCGGGCTACTGTATCGCAATGACCGCGCACTACGTCGCCGAGCTTGCAGCGCCCGAAGTGCGCGCACTAGCGCATGCTGGTGCCCCTGCGCTGTGGCCGATCGGGTCGACGGAGCAACACGGCACCCACCTCGTGACGGGGTTCGATTTGGCATCGGCCAGCGCTGTCTGCGACCGAGCGGCAACACAGTGCGGGCGCGATGTAGCCGTCTTGCCTGGCCTCCCCTTCGGCTCCTCTGATCACTGGCTTCCACTCGGCGCCACCTGGTCGCTGACCCCCGCCACACTGCACGCTGTTCTCAGCGATGTCGCGCGCTCCGCCGCCGAAACCGGATTTCAGCGACTGATCATCGTCAATGGGCATGCGGGCAACATCGGTCCTGGGCTAAGCGCCGTGGGTGGCGCGCTCGACGCGCGCTGCGTCGTGGAATTCGTCTCCTACTGGCAGCTCGTGGACCAATCTGCCGCGCGCGCACTGTCGCCGAGCGATCGCGGTGCCGTCGGCCATGCCGGAGAAGTGGAGACCGCAATCGGGCTCCACCTCCCCCACCTCACGATTTCTGATCGACTGCCCGCAGCAGCCGGCAAGAATCTCGAAGAGGGCCCAGGATCCTACGATCCAATCGCGCGTGCACCGCGACCGCTCGACGAGGCGCCCAGCGGGGTCTATGGCAATCCGCAGACAGCTGACCCCGCGCTCGGTGCATTGATGATCGAGCAGGCGGCAGAGCGACTCGCGCGCCACTTGGACAAGTAGCGTGTGATTGGTCTGATTGTCAATCCGATCGCCGGGCTCGGCGGCAGCGTTGGCCTCAAGGGAACCGACGGTCTTGTCGAGCGGGCACTCGCACTCGGAGCCGTGCCACAAGCACATCTGCGTGCCGAACTCGCGGTGCGCGAGATTCCACCAACGATTCCGATCGCCTGTGCCGCGGGAGTGATGGGCGAGACGGTGATGGCGGCGGCCGGGCGCGCGCCCGTACACGTCGTGGGCTCGAACCACTCCGCTAACTCCACCAGCGCCGAAGACACGCGGCAGGCAATTGCGGACCTCGTCCAACTCGGTGCGGAGTTGATCCTCTTCGCGGGGGGCGACGGTACTGCGCGCGATGTCTGTAGCGTCGTCTCTGATCGGGTCGTCGTATTAGGCATCCCGGCGGGCGTCAAGATCCAAAGCGGCTGCTTTGCCCAAACGCCACGTGCGGCAGGAACGCTCGCGGCAGCGTGGCATGCGGGGCGTCGTCGCGAGCAACTAGCCGAAGTCGTCGACCTCGATGATCATGCCCTTCGCGACGGACGCATCGGCCCCCGCCTCTACGGGGTGATGCGCGTACCGCTCGGTCCAGGTCTCGTCGCCGGAACCAAATCGCCCAGTAACAATGAGGACCCCGCCGCAATCGCCGGGATCGCGGCTCGGATCGCCAAACGTAGCTCCAACCGGACGCTCCTGCTCGGGCCGGGCACGACGATGGCTGCGATCGGTGCCGCCATGCAGATCGAGACGACACTACTGGGCGTCGATCTCGTTCGCAACGGCGAATTGATCGTTGCCGATGGCAGCGCACAGTCATTGCTAGCCGGCCTCAGAGAGGATGGTGCCGACACGATTGTGACGCCGATCGGAGGCCAGGGATTCATCCTTGGTCGAGGCAACCAACAGCTATCACCCCAGGTGCTCCACGCCGCCGGTATCGGTCGTTTGACCGTCGTCTGTTCACCTGCCAAACTGGCGGTTCTCGGTGGTCGTCCGCTGATCGTCGACACCGGGGAGGAGAGTACAGATCAGGAGATTCGTGGCTGGCACAGGCTGGTGACGGGTTATGACGAGGAAACTATCTACCAGGTGGAGTGACTACGCTGATGCCGCACCCATACATTCCGAACTCGGCTCCAGAGGTTCGCGCAGAAATGCTGCGTGTGATCGGAGTCGCCTCCGTGGAGGACCTGTATCGCACCATCCCCTCAGAGCTCCGCTTCAAGGGACGCTTGGCGATTGAGGAAGCGATGCCAGAGGAGGCGCGTCTCCGCCGCCACATCGAGGGGATCCTGCGCCAGAACACACCGGCCACCCGCGTGCTGAGCTTTCTCGGAGCAGGCTGTTATCAGCACGAAGTTCCCGCCGTCTGCGACGAGATCAACCGGCGCGGCGAGTTTGTCACGTCCTACGCCGGCGATACCTACGGCGACCACGGTCGCCTGCAAGCGCTCTGGGAGTTTCAGGATCTGATGGCAGAACTGCTCGAACTCGACGTGGTCACGACGCCAAACTACGACTGGTCAACAGCGGCCGCAATGGCCTTGCGCAGTTGCGTAATGCTGACCGAGCGACGACGCATACTGGTGCCGGCAGCGCTGCTGCTCGACCGTCGCCTCGTCTTCTCCGACTATCTCGGCCACGATGTCCAAATCGATGAGATCCCCTTTGACGATGCAACGGGACTGCTCGATCTGGCGGCCCTCGAGGCGCTCCTTGGCGACGATGTCGCTGGGGTCTACGTCGAGTATCCAAACGCCTTCGGTGTGATCGATTACCAGGCCCCGGACGTTGTTGCCCTAGCGCACCAGCATGGCGCCCTCGCGGTTGTCGGCGCCGACCCAACCGGCCTCGGTCTGCTCGCTGCGCCTGGCTCGTTTGGCGCAGACTTCGCCGTCGGCGATGTCCAGCCACTCGGCATGCACATGAGCTACGGCGGCGGCCTCTCCGGCTACCTCGCCTTCCACAATGACCCAGAGGTCTTGGAGACCTGCCCCGCGTTCATCTTCGCCAAAACCGAGACGCTCGAACCGGGCCAGCATGGCTTTGGTTACCTCAATTTCGATCGTACCCACTATGTCAAGCGCGGTGAGGGATCGCAAAACGGTGGCACGACGACGGCGCTGTGGGCGATTACGGCAGCTGCCTACCTGGGCCTACTCGGACCTGAGGGTCTACGCGAGCTGGGTGAGGGCTTGATGCAACGCTCGCGCTACGCGGCCGAACGAATCGCGGGCATCCCTGGCGTCGCTGGTGTGCGTTTTTCGGGTCCGATCCTGAAAGAGTTCGTGATTACCTACACAGATCGCGATGTGACTGCCGTGGACGACGCGCTACGGAAACGAGGGATCTTTGGTGGCAAGGATCTGTCCGTGGATTTCCCAACACTTGGTCGCGCATCGCTGTGGGCGGTTACTGAAGTGCACAGCAAGGCTGACATAGACGAACTAGTTGAAGCATTGACGGAGGTACTGGCATGACCGCGCAGTTTCAACAGGCACGCTGGAATGAGCCACTCCTGTCCGAGCTCGGAACGCCCGGCGAGCGCGGCTATTTTCCGGCCGCACCCGAACCAGAGATCGTCAGCAGCGTCCCGACTCCTCTTGACAGCATCCCTGAGGCGTTTCGTCGCGCGGCACCACCGCGACTTCCCGAGGTCGCCCAACCACAATTGTTTCGTCACTTCATGCGCCTCTCACAAGAGACGATGGGCAACGACGTCGCCATCGATTTTGGGCTCGGCACCTGCACCATGAAGTACTCGCCGAAAGTCAATGAGCATCTGGTGCGCCTGCCGGAGGTGGCCGGTCTGCATCCCTTGCAACACGCTGACACCGTGCAAGGCATCCTCGAGATCCTCTGGCGTCTCGAGCAGATGCTCTGCGCGATGTCGGGCCTAGACCGATTCAGCCTGCAACCGCCATCCGGCTCGTCCGCCGTCTATACGAATGCCTCGATCGTGCGGGCGTACCACGAGTCGCGCGGTGAGGGTGAGCAACGCAACGAGATGATTACGACGATCTACTCGCACCCGTGTGACGCCTCCGCGGCGCATTCTGCCGGCTATAAGGTCGTGACTCTCTATCCCGGACCGAACGGCTATGCCGAGCTCGATGCGCTGAAGGCAGCCGTATCGGATCGCACTGCCGGCATCATCATCACCAACCCCGAGGACACCGGGATCTATAACCCCTTCATCGCGGACTTCACACGGATCGTCCACGAGGCGGGTGGCCTCTGCGTCTACGACCAGGCCAATGCCAACGGCATCCTCGGCATTGCCCGCGCCGCCGAGGCTGGCTTCGACCTCTGTCATTTCAATATGCACAAGACCTTCTCGTCGCCGCACAACGGCATGGGCCCGGCAATGGGCGCATCTGGTGTACGTGCGGACCTCGCGCGCTTTTTGCCGGCACCTGTCGTGGAAAAGCGAGGCGACCATTTTGAGCTTGATTGGAACCGCCCAGACTCGATTGGCAAGATCCGCAGCTTTGTCGGCAACGCACAGATCGCAGTGCGCTCGTACGCGTGGATCCTGGCGCTTGGTCCCGACGGTATCCGCGAGGTCGCCGAGACCGCCGTCCTCAACGCCAACTATCTCGCTGCACGCCTCCGCGAAGCCCCAGGGATTTCGCAGCCGTACCCGACATCAAACACGCCGATCGAACAATTCCGCTGGTCGTTCGAGGACCTCAAGGAGCGCACGGGCGTTGGCAGCTCCGACATCTCGCGCAACCTGAGCGACTACGGGTTGCAGCCCGTCTTCACCAGCCATCACCCCTACATCGTCCCGGAGCCGATTACCCCCGAGCCTCCCGAGTCGTTCTCCAAGGCGGACATCGATACGTTTGCCGACGCTGTGATTGATGTCGCACGCCGCGCAGAGACGGATCCGGAAAGTGTTCTGACCGGACCACACCGCAATGCGTGCCGACGCATCGACGCTGCGGCGCTCGACGATCCGGAACGCTGGGTGCCATCGTCGCGCTCGCAACGCACCCGCAGCGTAGTCAAGGGCGACTGATCATGCCGACCGCGGCGCGCCGCTAGAAGAACGTATGCAGGGCACTGATGACACGTCGGTCTTGGTCGACCAGCGGCAACAGTCGCCACTTGTCGAAGGAGGTACACGGGTGGCTCACTCCACACCCGACAAGATCGCCCACCACGAGATCGGCGACGGCTGGCCCGCGCAGAAAGGCGTGCTGATCATTGAGTGCGACCACAGTGCACTCGCCGATCGAGCTGACAACGCCGTCTCGCGCCTGCCATTTGGGGAGCGGGAGGTCAATGTCAAACGAGACATCGCGTTTACCCATGCCGAGGATCGCCAGACCCGGTTCGGGCACCGACAGCACCGCGCTCCACGCCTCCAAGGCCGGCGCCAAGCGACCGTCCCGAGCGGTGCCACGCTCGAACGGCGACAGGCGTTGATAGAGACCGTCGTCGTGCGAGACAGTGCAGCCGGAGCGCAGCACCAAGCGGACGGACTGCTCGATGTCCGGCCGCAACAGGGCCGTCACTCGATCGAACCACGCGCTGCCACCTGCAGAGACAACCACCTGATCCACCATTGCGAAGTGTCCGAGCTGCGCGAGTCGTTCGACCGTCGCCCGCAGCTCCAGCAGATAGCGGTCAACACGCTGCTCGACTTCGACAAGATCTGGCCCACCGATGTGTCCCTCCCAACCCGAGACTCCCGCCAAGACGAGTCCGGGGGCCGCCACCACGGCGGCGGCGACAGCCTCGACCGTAGGCAGACTTCGGGCACCAGCCCGACCGTCAGGCATACCCAGTTCGATCAGCACACGCAGATCCGGATCGTCCACTCGACGATGTGCGACCAGCTGGTCGACGGCGGCCACCGAGTCGACCAGCAGCCACACCTCCGTTCCAGCGCGTTGCGCGTCTCCGACCCAACGAATCGACGCCGGATCGACAACCTCGTTGGCAATCAGGATCCGTGGCACACCAAACGCCACACAGACCCGTCCCTGCGCCGCGCAGGCGACGGTAATCGCCCACGCGCCTGCTGCCAACTGTCGCTCGAACAAGGCGGGTGCCATCGTCGTCTTGCCGTGGGGCGCCAGCGAGACATCGTGCTGCTCACACCACGCGCGCATCGTCGCGATGTTCGACGCCACTGCATCCTCGCGCACAAGCAGGACCGGCAACGGCAGATCTCCACGCGTGACACTCCAAGCCTGGTTCGCAATCGTGGCGGGGGTCACTGGCGGTTCGCAGGCCGGGAATCCTTTGTAGCGCCAATCGATCGGATCGTGTTGCAGCCGCTCAAGGGCAGTGGTATCCATCTGCGCGATTATAGATTCTCACTCGGGGGGTCGGGACGATGAAACTCGATGGCGAAGTCGCGTTGGTCACGGGAGGTGGTGCCGGGATCGGTCTTGCCGTCTCGACGCTGCTTGCTGAGCGCGGCGCAGCGGTGGTGTTCAACGACCTACAGGCAGACCGCGTTGCGTCGACGACCGCAGCCCACCTCGCCGCCAAGCGCGTGGTCAGTGGCCTGCCCGGCGATGCGTCGAGTGTCGCAGATGTCGACGCTCTTTTTTCGTACGCCGAGGCGACCCACGGTCCCGTTAGCATCGTCGTCTGCAACGCATTTTCGGCGACCAGTGACGGCCTCGCAACACTTGCGCTTGAGGACTGGGAACGGGATCTGCACGGCACGCTGACAAGTGCCTTCATCACCGTCCGGCGCGCGCTACCCGTGATGATCGAACAGGGCAAGGGCAGCATCGTCACGATTGGCTCGATCAATTCGACCGGCGCCTACGGAGCCGACGCCTACTCGGCAGGCAAGGCGGGCCTCGAGAACCTGACGCGCTCGCTGGCCGTCCGCTATGGACGCCATGGGATTCGGGCGAATATGGTGATGCCCGGCTCGGTTGGCACGGACGTCCAGCTTCGTCGCGAGGCGTTGGAGCCCGGCTTCTTGCAGCGACTCGAACGCTGGTATCCACTCGGACGGATCGGAACGCCCGACGACATTGCTCGAGCGGTCGTCTTTCTCGCCTCCGATGAGTCGTCGTGGACGACGGGCGCGACACTTACGGTCGATGGCGGGCTGCTCGCGGGCAATGCTGTGATGACAAGCGAACTGATGGTCGAGTCCGGAGACCTGCCCCGATGACACTCGATCTGCTGTTGCGTGGTGGAGACGTGCTCGATGGGTCTGGCAGTCCAGCGACACGCGCGGACGTCGGAATTCGCGATGGCGTAATCGTCGCGGTTGGTGCGATCACATCAGCCGCTGCCACCGTCGTCGACGTATCGGGGCTGACGATTGCACCGGGGTTCATCGACATGCATACGCACTCGGATCTTGTACCACTTGCCGATCCCTGCCACACTGCCAAGGCCCTGCAGGGTGTCACGACGGAGGTGATCGGCCAGGATGGACTGAGCCTCGCTCCCGTCGATGCCATCGTGGAGCAAGAGTTGCGGAGCGCACTCGCCGGCTGGAATGGCGATCCGGAGATCCCCCGAAACTGGCGCTCGGTGGCCGATTACCTCGCCCGTTTCGACGAGGGTACCTCGACCAATGTGGCCTTCGTGGTGGGGCATGCCACGCTACGACTGCTGGTGATGGGTGCCGACGACCGTGCACCAACCACGGGCGAGTTAGCGGCCATGCAAGAGCACGTTCGGGTTGCCCTGCAAGAAGGCGCCGTTGGACTCTCGTCGGGCCTGACGTACGCGCCCGGAATGTTCGCGGACGAGAGCGAATTACAGGCGCTGTGTGCGGTGATGCGCGGCACCGGCGCGTTTTATACACCCCACCACCGCAATTATGGCTCGCATGCGATCGAAGCCTACGCCGAGGCGATTGCGACGGCTGAAACAGCTGGTGTGCCGATTCATCTCGCCCATGCCCACCTCGGATTTCCCGTCAATCGCGGGCGGGCGGGCGAGCTACTGGCGATCATTGATGCGGCCCGCGCACGCGGTGTCGATGTCTCGTTCGACACCTACCCGTATCTCGCCGGCAATACGTATCTGCATTCGATTCTGCCGGGGTGGGCCTTCGCTGGTGGTGCCGAACAGACCCTGGCGCGACTCCGTGATGTCACCCTGCGCGAGCGACTGCGACATGAACTGGAAGAGGCCGGCAGCGACGGGTTTCATGGTGTCCCCGTCGACTGGACGTTGATCGTGGTGGGCGGTGTGGGACATGACAACAACAGTTGGGCTGTTGGCACGTCGATCGCTGACTTGGCAGAGCAACGGGGTGTCCGCCCGATCGATCTCTTCTGCGAACTCGCTGCCGACGACCTGCTGATGGCAACCGCGCTGCATCAGATCGGCAACGAAGAGAACGTGCGGGAGATCATGCAGCACCCGGCCCATATGGCTGGAAGTGACGGCATTCTCGTCGGTGGGCGGCCACACCCGCGCGGCTGGGGCACCTTTCCGCGCTATCTCGGCCACTACGTCCGCGAGCTCGGCATCCTCTCGCTTGCCGAGGCCGTACGGCACATGACCTCCGCTCCAGCCGCACGACTGGGCCTGACCACTCGGGGACTCGTGCGACCTGGAATGGTTGCGGATCTGGTGGCATTCGATCCTGCCACGATCACCGACTGTGCGACCTACGAGCAACCCACACTTCCTCCCGTCGGAATCCCCCACGTCTGGATCGGCGGCATTGCGACCGTCTCCGATAGTCGGCGAACAGCACACACTCCCGGGCGCGCGCTCCGTTCCGAATTCGCTCCGTGCCGCGGATAGCTTGGTGTCGCTACTACTCGAGCGATAGCCGGATACGATCGAGCGTCGGCAATGGCATCAATCCGTAGTGATAGAAATCCAGACGTTCCAGACCCGCCTGGCGACAGAGTTCCACCTTCACCGTGAGATTTTGCAGATCGCTGCAATCGGTACCAAACGGCCGCAGAATTGCTCCACACAGCGTGTCCCCGGGTAGTCGTTGGCGATAGGCGTCGAGATCCAACGCAACCCGCACTGGGTCGTGAGCGTACGCGATCGCCTCGATCGAACAAAAGGCCGCGATCGCCTCGAGATCGAGTCCAAGACGCCAGGCCTCAGCAGCAGCGGGGAGTCCCGTGGGGAGCCCGTCGGCATAGCCTTTGGCCGCTCCAGACATATCTAGGAGAATGAGTTGCCCCGACTCCTCACGACACGCAACCGCCACGCGCTCGACCAGTTTCGTGACGGTATCCTGGCGTACCCGAATCCACCGACCCATCTCTCCACCGCAAAGTTGGCTCGCCTGTTCGAGCGTCTCAACAGAGCCGACTACCTGCTGCCCACTGTCGAATGCTGTCTGCAGAATCCGCCGTACGTCTGCAGTAAAACGCTCAACATCGATTCCCGCGCGTGCGCCAGCCGCAAGACAGTGCTGACACATGCAGAGCCCGAGCAAAAAACGACCAACGGGGCCCGGATCAAACAACAGACGCTCGTGGTGCACGCCATGTTCGAGGCCATGAAAGTGCAGGGATTCTGCGACGACAGTCGGCATTCCGCTGCGCACGACAGCCCGAGCCAGCGTCGTTGCATAGGTCTGTGTGAGTGGATCAGCAGGGCATAGTTGTTCGGGGTAGCAGTCACCAAAAACGTTGCGCTCCGCTCCGAGACCGTCGTCAAGACCCGCACGATCTGCATGCAGAAAGACCGTCCATCCATCGACCTGACGTTCGGCTGCACGCGACCGCTCGAGTAAATCCGCCAAGGCCTTGTCGGTGGTCTCGTCTCCTGCCACCTGTGGTTGCAGCCCGCTCTGCTTCCAGAGGTCAGGATCCAGCGGTATCCAAAGCCCAGCCTGTATCGAGCGCACGCGTCCCGTCCGGGCATGTGGGAGTAGATCACGCACGGCATGGTACGCCGTGGCGATCGTCACGCGATCGAGGCCCGCTCGACCACAAACGTCATCGAGAACCTGCTCCGCACCGACATCAGCGACGTCAACGAGCGAGCAAAAAAGCGAGGTTTTCATGGTTAGACGGTAGCGGTTTGGCTGGTCACCAGCGCCTGCTTCGTACCACTACAGATGGAATCTGCAGCGTGCCTGTGGGTTTGTCAGCGTGCCTGAAGTTAGATCGCAGCGAGTTCGCGCTGCAGCCCCTTGATCTCGTCGCGCAGGCGTGCGGCCTCCTCGAAACGCAACCCATCGGCAGCCATAAACATCGCCTCCTCAAGTTCGATCGATAGCCTCTCAAGTTCTTTCCGACTGAGCCCTTGCGGCACGGCTTTGCGTCCCCGCTGCGAGGCGGGCACGTTAGGACTCGCCTGCATCAAGAACTCGGCGATGTCCGAGACGCCCTTGACGATCGTCTCCGGCGTAATCCCGTGTTCGGTGTTGTAGGCGACTTGGATCTCGCGACGACGTTGCGTCTCCGACATCGCGCCCTTGATCGAGTCGGTGATCTTGTCGCCGTACATGATCACGCGCCCGTTGACGTTGCGAGCAGCTCGGCCGATGGTCTGGATCAAAGCTGTTTGGCCGCGCAAGAAGCCTTCCTTGTCGGCGTCGAGGATCGCAACGAGGGACACCTCGGGGAGGTCAAGCCCTTCGCGCAGCAGGTTGACACCGACCAGCACGTCGTACTCGCCAAGCCGGAGATCGCGGATAATCTGGATCCGTTCGAGCGTAACGATATCGGAGTGCAGGTAGCGGGCCCGAACGCCGTTTTCGATCAGGTAGTTCGACAAGTCCTCCGCCATCTTCTTCGTCAGCGTCGTCACCAGCACGCGTTCGTTGCGCTGCTCGCGTAGACGAATCTCGCCGAGCAGGTTGTCGATCTGGCCCTCACTCGGACGCAGCTCGACCTCTGGATCGATCAGGCCAGTCGGCCGGATGATCTGCTCCACAATCCGGCCACCCTCACGCTGCTCGTACTTGCCGGGCGTCGCGGAAACCAGGACGCCCTGACCAACCTTGGTCAGGAACTCGTCGAACTGCAGCGGCCGATTGTCAAGCGCGGACGGCAGCCGAAAACCGTAGTCGATCAACTGTGTCTTACGCGAGCGATCGCCCTCGTACATACCGCCGATCTGTGGGATCGTCTGGTGCGACTCATCAACGAACAAGAGGTAGTCGCCGGGAAAGTAGTCCATCAGGGTAAATGGCGATGACCCTGGCTTGCGGCCTTCGAAGATACGCGAGTAGTTTTCGACACCGTTGCAATAGCCCATCTCGCGGAGCATCTCGATGTCGTACTCCGTGCGCTGGCGAATGCGATGCGCCTCGAGCATCTTGCCGTCCTGTTCGAAGCGCTGTACGCACTCCTCCATCTCGCGGTAGATCTCTTGGGTCGCGCGTTCGACCGTTAGCGGGTCGGTCACATAGTGCGTCGCCGGATAGATAACAAGCTCGTCGACGCGTCCCATCACCTCTCCTGTCAACGGATCGAAGTGCGTGATGGTCTCCACCTCATCGCCGAAGAGCGCAATCCGGTAGGCCGTCTCCATGTAGGACGGCTGCAGTTCGATGACATCGCCGCGCGCGCGAAACTTTCCCCGCCCCAGCGCCGTATCGTTGCGGCGGTACTGAATGTCGACGAGGCTACGCAGCAGCTCGTCGCGCCCACCCGTATCCTTGCCCTGCTTTAGAACAACCAGCCGTTCGCGATACTCTTCGGGCGAGCCGAGGCCGTAGATACACGAGACGGACGCGACGATAATCACATCGCGTCGCGTCAAGAGTGCCGCTGTCGCTGCGTGCCGCAGACGATCGATATCGTCGTTGACGACAGCATCCTTCTCGATATACGTGTCGGTCTGAGCGATGTACGCCTCGGGCTGGTAGTAGTCGTAGTAGGAGACGAAGTACTCAACAGCGTTGTCGGGAAAGAACTCGCGGAACTCATTGCAGAGTTGAGCTGCCAGCGTCTTGTTGTGCGCGATCACAAGCGCGGGCCGTTGCAGTTGCTCGATCACGAATGCCATCGTCGCGGTCTTGCCCGTCCCCGTCGCACCGAGCAGCGTGACGAAGCGTTCGCCCTCAGCCAGACCCTCGACGATACCCGCAATCGCGCGTGGCTGATCGCCATTCGGTTCGAAGGATCCTGCGAAGCGAAATGGTGGCATCCCCGTAGGGTGCCATAGGTCGGCGCGCGCTACAGGTACGTCGAGCGGGAAGCCCGGACGCGTAGATGGGGCACTTGGCATCGGGGTTATCACGCGTGACGCTCCCAACTTAGACCACCCCCGGGCACGTGTAATGAGACTTAGTAGATCAGCCCCACCACACCCTTCAGATTCGTATCCGTCAGGATCGCACCCGTCAGGATCGCACCCGTCAGGTTCGCAAGCGTCAGATTCGCGTTCGTCAGATCCGCACCCATCAGATCCGCACCCGCCAGATTCACACCCCTCAGGTCCGCACCCATCAGATTCGCACCCCTCAGAATCGCACCCCTCAGAATCGCACGGGGCATAGTCGCATCCGTCAGAATCGCACCCGTCAGATCCGCACGGGGCATAGTCGCATCCGTCAGAATCGCACCCGTCAGATCCGCGCCCGCTAGATCCGCACGCGCCAGGTTCCCAAGCGTCAGGTTCGCACCCGCCAGATCTGCGCCCATCAGAATCGCACCCGCCAGATTCGCAACCTTCAGATTCGCGCCCTTCAGATTCGCACCACTCAGGTCCGCACCCCTCAGAATCGTACCCGTCAGATTGAGGGGCACCGACGCGTCAGCCGCGCGCGCCGCGATGCGCGCTAGTGCGTCCTCTGTACTCAAACGCTCCGGAATATCCTCATCATCTGCCATACCGGTGACGATACTGCAACGTGCTGCACACGAAGAGAAAGCCTGGCGCGCTCGCCGGGTCGGTGTCTTTCCCGGGTGGCATAGTTTCTGTCAGCATCGAATGAGTGAAGCGGCGATACGTCGCGCACTACGCGATCTAGAACGCTACAGGTCGCGCGCGAACAGCTGGTCGATCGTCTCGCGCACGGTAATCAGCGTCGCTATTCCGTCCGAGACCAGCACGGCTGCTGGACGCCCATACAGGTTGTAGTTGTGCGCCATTGTCTGGTGATACGCCCCTGTCGCCGGGACCGCGATGACGTCGCCGGCGACCGGCGCGGCTAATTCCATGCCCTCGCCGAGAACATCTGTCGATTCGCAGTGTCGACCAGCAATCCCGAAGCGACCCGTGCTCGGTGCCAGCGGTCGGGTTGCGATCAGTGGCGCATAGGTTGCCCCATACAGCCCAACCCGCATGTTGTCACCCATCCCACCATCGACCGCTACCCATGTCGAACCATCACCAACGGTCTTGACGCCGACGACCGTATACAGCGTGACACCCGCAGAACCAACGATCGAACGCCCAGGCTCGACAATGATCTCGGGAATAGGAATGTCCCCTTCCCGACAGGCCGCACTGATCGCCGTGACGAGGTTGGCAGTGTGCTCGCCGGGGTCCAGCTTCGCATCGCCCGGGAGATACGGGATGCCGAGACCGCCCCCTACGTCGAGCACCTCGAGTGCGATGCCCTCGCTCTGCGCAAACGTCGGCAGCCAACGCGCGGCCTCGAGCAGGGGTTCGGGATCGAGCACCTGCGAGCCAAGATGCACGTGCAGACCGCGTGGACGTAACCCGGCCGGCGCAGCGCGTACCAGCGCGGCCCCCGCCGTCGGCGTCAAGCCAAACTTGGAACCATGATGCCCCGTGGCGATGTGCCGATGCGTGGCGACATCAATTCCTGGCGTAATCCGCACGAGGATGTCCTGGACCCGTCCCACCGCACGACAGAGCGCGCCGAGACGCTCGGCCTCGTCGTGTCCGTCGACGACAACGATCCCGGCATCGGCATCGATCGCCGCCCGTAGATCCTGCTCCGTCTTGGCATTGCCATGAACCACAAGTTGGGACCCTTCGAAACCTGCCCGTAACGCGGCTGCAACCTCTCCGGCCGACGCGCAATCCGCAGACATCCCCTGCTCCCGAATCAGGCGCAGGACCGCGAGCGTGGACAAGGACTTCAAAGCGAAGGCCGCACGCGAACCAGCCGGAGCGGCAGTCAGTGCGTCGACCACCGATCTGGCGCGCTGTTGCACCGTCGATGCGTCGTAGACATAGAGCGGCGTGCCGTACTCCGCCGCCAGCGCCGCGAGGCTGACACCACCAACAGAGATTCCCGCCTCACCGACTGTGGTGCTGTCGGGAAACGGCGCCAGTTGTGGTGGTAGGTCGCTCACGGTGTCGGCGCGGTACGAGCCCGTGTTGCGGCAATCAATGCCGCGAGTGCAACGAGTTGCTGGTCGACGACGCCCGGCATCCCCGGCCCCTGTCGCGCAGCAATCGCCTCGTCCACCGTTGGCGAGGTAAAGCGCTCGCCCGCCGCGATTCGCCGCGCCACTTCGCTGTGTGCATCGCGAAATGGCATACCCTCGCGGACGCGTTGCTCGGCCACATCGGTCGCGACCGTCGTGCCATCGTCGGCCGCTGCGCGCATTTTCGCGGCGTCGAAGCTGATTCCCTCGTAGGCCAGCGTCAGCAAGCGCAGGACACCGATCGTCGCATCGACCTGCTCAAAGACCGCCTGCTTATCTTCCTGCAGATCGCGGTTATAGGCGAGCGGAAGTCCTTTGAGCGTTGCCAACAGTCCTGTCAGACGACCGATCCCCGTGCCCGCTCGACCACGCGCCAGTTCCGCAACATCGGGATTCTTCTTCTGCGGCATCATGCTCGAACCCGTTGCAACATCGTCTGCGAGTGCGGCCCAGGCGAACTCTTGGCTGGTCCAGAGGATCAATTCCTCGCCCATCCGCGAGCAGTGCACGAGACACAGCGCACAGGCATAGAGGAGGTCTACCGCGAAATCACGATCAGAGACTGCATCCAACGAGTTTGCAAATGTTCCGCTCATGCCCAGTTCGGCGGCCACTGATACTGGATCAATTGGCAGGCTTGTGCCTGCTAGTGCGCCGGCGCCGAGCGGCGAAACATTGGCGGCCTCCTGTGCACGCTCAAATCGCACAACATCGCGCTGCAGTGCCCAAGCATGGGCTGCGAGGTGATGCGCGAGTGGGACGGGCTGTGCGCGCTGCAGGTGTGTAAAACCCGGTAGTACAAGCGCGCCATCGCGCTGCGCGCGCTCGACCAAACACACCTGTAGCGAGCTGGTTGCCTGGGCCAGTTGATATGTGTGCGCACGACACCAGAGCCGAAACGCGGTCGCGACCTGATCGTTACGCGAGCGGCCAGCGTGCACCCTGCGACCAGTCTCTCCCAGCGCGGTGACGAGTTGTCGCTCGATCAGGCTGTGGACGTCTTCGTCCGTGGCATCTCCCTCAATCCCAATCGCCTCCAGCGCGTGCTCGATTTGACGCGCCTCGTCGACGGGAATGATCCCCTGACGGCCGAGCATCCGCACGTGTGCCTGCGAGGCCGCCACGTCGTACGGCAGCAGTCGTCGATCAACATCGAGCGACTGCGACAGCGCGAGCACGTCGGGATGGAGTCCGCCTGCGAGTCGTCCCGACCAGAGCGGAGCTTCTGCCTCGGTATCACCCATCAACGACGCCCTAGTCGTCGTGCTTCAGAAAGCTCGGCACATCCAACACGTCGTCGGAAACCTCGAACGTGATCGGCGATGGGATCGCAAACTCCCGCGTCGAAAGCGGACTGGTCGGCTCGTTGCTGACATTTCGAGCGGGCCTGCGCGGCATCGGAGCTGGCTTACGATCGAAGCCCGTCGCCACGACTGTGACACGGAGATGGTCGCCCATCGCCTCGTCGATAACTGCGCCGAAGATGATGTTCGCATTGGCGTCGGCAGCGCTCGCAATCACCTCGGCGGCGTCGTTTACCTCGAACAATCCGAGGTCGGAACCACCCGTGATGTTAAGCAGAATGCCCGTCGCGCCTTCAACGCTCGACTCGAGCAGTGGCGACGAGATCGCAGCTCGCGCAGCCTCACCGGCTCGCCGATCGCCAGCCGCCTGGCCGATACCCATCAGAGCCGTGCCGGAATCGCGCATGACCGTGCGAATATCGGCAAAGTCAAGGTTGATCAGGCCGGGAATGGTGATCAGATCGGTGATGCCTTGCACGCCTTGCCGGAGCACGTCATCGGCGAGTTGGAAAGCATCGACGATTGAGGTGCGACGCTCGACGAGATTGAGCAGTCGGTCATTGGGGATCACGACGATCGTGTCGACGTGTAGAGCCAACTCTTCCACCCCACGGTCGGCCTGTTCGGAGCGACGGCGACCCTCGAAGCCGAAGGGTCGCGTCACGATGCCGACGGTGAGGGCGCCCAACTCGCGCGCCACCTCGGCGATAATCGGCGCGGCACCCGTGCCGGTGCCGCCGCCTTCGCCCGCCGTCACAAAGACCATGTCGGCGCCACGCAGCGCCTCTTTGATCTCTTCCTTGCTTTCGATGGCGGCCTCACGGCCGACGTCCGGATTCGCGCCGGCACCGAGGCCGCGCGTAATCTTCTTACCCAGTTGGATCTTGATGTCTGCGTCCGTCATCAGCAAGGCCTGAGCATCCGTGTTCGCGGCAATAAACTCGACGCCGCGCACACCAGAATCGACCATGCGATTGACCGCATTGGTGCCACCGCCGCCGACGCCGACGACCTTAATCACCGCTAGATACGCTCCGCTGTTGTCTCGCGCTGCCATGATGCCTCCGCTCAGTCTCTACGTCTACGTCAGGTTTAGGTCGGGTCCAGAAAACACAAAAAGCCCACCGCTATAGAGCGGGAACCGCTTGCAGTGTACTAGATCAGTCGGATGCGCGTCAATACCAAGACTCAGGGTCATCCCAAGTGTCATGCGGACTCTCTCACCCTCACGCTGAGATTAGCCAAAGAGGGTCCTGATGCTCTCCGCGGGTGCCGAACCCGCAACCCACGTGCCTAGGTCCGTATTGCTCGCAAGTGGAGTTACGGCGGGCCTTGGAGCGTTCTCCGTAACCGTGTTCGGATCGGACTCGCGCAAGGCAGGCGCTGTCGGCACGGTCACATCGATGTACTCGACCGTACCCGTGGCGCGTCGCAAGACGGAGCGCGCAACGCGCAACTTGATTGCCAACTGGCGACTGTCGCCGATCCGCACCTCAGCTCCGCGATCGGTCCGTCCGACCAAGCCATCTTGACCGTAGCCGATCGCCCGAAAGCGCAAGGCGCGCGTCGGAGCGGCCGCGAGCGCTAACTGCTCAAGCACGCCTGGTGCAGTAATCGTGCCACCGGCACCTGGAAGGTCGCTCGGTGCAGCTGCCAACATTGGGAGTCCAGACGTACTCGCGGTCACGGGTCCGAGGACGCGCCCAGAAGCGGCGAGTACGACGAGACCACTGCCTGTTGGCGCCAGTGCGACGGGGTGCTCAGGCACAACACGGACGCGCAGCGTGTTCGGAAATGCTCGGTCGACCTGTGCCGATTGGATGCGTGGAATTGTCGCGAGGACCGCAGCCAGCCGGTCGGGGTCGACTGAAAGCATGCTCACAGACCCAACCTCGTCGAGTGCCCGCTGGCGTACAGATGGTGCGGCCTTGGTACTACCGGAGACTTCCACCTGGCGCACGTCGAAGGCTCCCGTGCCCGCGATCAATCGATAACCGAGAGCACCCATCCCAACCAGCACGAGGATGAGCATGAGAAACATCGGAAGCAACGCAATGCGGCGTCGATTAAACGCGAACCCGCGCGCCATTGTTCCTGCCACCGCCATGCGCACGGATTCGCCCATCACCCGTCTTTCCCTGCCGGGAAAGACGCATCACTACGCGCCTTGCGGCTGTCGCGACGCACGCGCGACAGCGCGCTCTAGGCGACGAAGCTGACGGACACATCGCCGAGCATATCGTTGATGATTTGCACCTCGCTGCCGGGGTCAATCCAATGCGTCGCGACGAGGCTGCCGAGCATCACGAATTCGCCTGCTCGCAGCGTGATGCCCCGCGTGGATGCGCTACGCGCAAGCCATGCCAGCGCCTCCAGTGGGTGCCCGAGCACATCCTCCCCACGCCCCGACCCAACCTCGCTGCCGTCAATCAGCATCTGCGCGAAAACCTCGTCCAATGCTTCCGGGTCGAATCCCGCGACAGGACGACCCAGCACAACCCCTGCACCAAAGAAGTCGTCCGCGATCAACGTTTGGGCGTCCAACGCGCCGTAGTCAACGTAGCGGTCCTCGACGATCTCGATCGCAGCCATGCACTCGCCCACGGCAGCGCCGACCGTCGCTCGGTCGTACGGTGCTGCAGTACTACGGGGAGGAAGGTCGCACGACAAACGGACGGCCACTTCGCACTCTACTCCCAGCCGATTGGCGCCACGCACCTGCACGACCGCCCCGCTGGCGTGGGTTTCGGCCCGCAATACGCCACCCGCAGACGGGTTGTGGATACCCAGGTAGGCCTGCATGACCGCTGTCGTACAGCCGATCTTGTGGCCCGCAAAATCGCCCTGGCCGTGCTCCGTCAATAGTCGATGCACGACCCCCTGCAGACGATAGGCATCCCCTTCCGATGCGGGCACAAGCTCGTCTGGCAGTGCCTCGAAGCGGTCCCGCGCGAGCCGCGCCTCGACGAGAATCGCAGCGGCCTGATCGATCTGCGTGTCATTCATGGCGCCATCCACGCCACAAATGCGACACCCGCAACGAGGCCGATCACCGACGTACAGAAAAACAGCACGTTGAGACCAAAACGTGTTTGCGGCTTACCGCTCTTGCTGGGATTACGCGCTCTCCGCCAAAGCATTGTCGGAATCACAGCGAGCAAGAGACAGACCATGCCGAGCGCGAGGGATACGAGCGAGAAACCGTCGCCATCCTGTGGCTGCAACGCGCGGTTGACGAAGTGCGCCGTGCCGATCACGAAGACGGCAGGCCAAAGCCACGCGATAGCACCGGCTGGCCACGATTTTGGGGCCACCATCACGTAGCTGAAGGCGCCGAGAATCGTAATTGGGAGGCTCTTAAGCACAGCATCGGCAACCTCTGGACAATGCTTCTGGCGGATCACGCCACCAATTTGGAGACAGAACTCACCCACCCCAGAAAAACCACTCGCAATGAAATACAGGGTCCCCACGCCCGCGGCCGCCAGGGCCATACAGAGCAGACTAATCAGCACTCGCACGTGTCGAACCTCTCCTTATTCGTCCCTGTCTATCGTGACAGTCACGGCCACGGAGCGTCACGGATGGAAGGCGCGACGCGAAAGAGCGGGCGAAGGGTCTCGAACCCTCGACCTACAGCTTGGGAAGCTGTCGCTCTACCAACTGAGCTACGCCCGCGTGGCACGCAGCATAGCGATAGCCCGGTCGCCGGGAAACGCTCCCGACGACCGTGGCTGACCGTTAATAGCGGTAGCGATCCGACTTGTAGGGACCCTCGACCGGTACACCAATGTAGGCGGCCTGATCGGGACGAAGCTCGGTCAACGCACCGCCGAGAGCAGACACGTGGAGCCGAGCAACCTTCTCGTCGAGATGCTTCGGCAGGATGTGCACGCCGAGGGGATACGCCGCAGGATTGCCGAACAATTCGATCTGAGCAATCGTCTGATTCGTAAACGAGGCGCTCATCACGAAACTGGGGTGACCTGTCGCATTACCAAGGTTAAGGAGGCGTCCTTCAGAGAGCACGAGGATCGCGTGCCCGTCGGGGAACACCCACTGATCGACCTGCGGCTTGATATTGATCCGCTCGATGCCCGGATACGCCGCGAGTGCGGCCATATCGATCTCGTTGTCGAAGTGGCCGATGTTGCCGAGGACGGCGTTGTGCTTCATCTTCGCCATATGCTCGACGGTGACGATGTCGCGGTTGCCGGTCGCCGTGATCACAACATCGGCGCTGGCGATGGCCTGATCGAGGGTGACGACGTCGTATCCCTCCATCAAGGCCTGCAACGCACAGATCGGGTCGATCTCGCAGATCGCGACGCGCGCGCCCTGGACTCGTAGCGACTCCGCGGAACCCTTGCCGACGTCGCCATAACCGCAGACCACAGCGCTCTTGCCTGCGAGCATCAGGTCGACGCCACGATTGATGCCATCAACGAGTGAGTGACGACACCCGTAGAGATTGTCGAACTTGCTCTTCGTGACGGAATCGTTGACGTTAATAGCGGGAAACAACAGCTGCCCGGCCTCTGCCATCTGACCCAAACGGAGCACGCCGGTCGTCGTTTCTTCGGTGACACCCTTGATCTCGGCCGCAATCGTCGTCCACTTATTTGGGGAGGCGGCAAGCGAGGCCTGCAAGAGCGTCAGAAAGGCCTCGAACTCTTCCGACTCGGCACCGGCCGGATCTGGCACGACCCCGGCGAGTTCGAACTCGCGACCCTTGTGCACCAGCATCGTCGCGTCGCCACCATCGTCAAGGATCATGTTGGGACCACCATCGGGCCACGTCATCGCCTGCTCGGTGCACCACCAGTACTCCGTCAGCGTCTCGCCCTTCCAAGCGAATACAGGCACACCACGTGGCTCATCAACCGTGCCGTGCGGGCCGACCGCGATCGCAGCAGCTGCCTGATCCTGCGTCGAGAAGATGTTGCAGCTCGCCCAGCGAACCTCGGCTCCGAGCGCCACCAGCGTCTCGATCAGCACGGCTGTCTGGATCGTCATGTGCAGCGAACCAGTAATGCGCGCACCGGCCAGTGGCTGGGCTGCGCCATACTCCGCGCGAAGAGCCATCAAACCGGGCATCTCGTGCTCGGCAATGTTGATCTCCTTACGACCCCACTCCGCAAGCGAGAGGTCGGCCACGCGGTAATCGGTGGCGCTGAGGGTCGGTGCGAGAGTGCTGCTCATCTGAACTCCTTTTCTGTCGCAGATTATACTTCGTACGCTTCGCGTGGGCATCCGATACGCCCTTCGTTCGCGTTCTACACGTCGTAGTTAGGTGGATTACAACACGAGCACAAGATGCTCGAGCGCAATGTCCTGTCCATCCACATGCGCGCCAAATGGGTCAACCTCGCGACGCACGAAACCAAGCCGGCCGTACAGGCTCCACGACGGATCCTCGTTTTCGACGACTTCGAGATAGACCGCGCGGACATCGCGCTCGCGCGCCCAATCGAGCGCGGTCGTGACGAGCTGACGCCCCACACCACGCCCACGATGCGCGGGATCGAGCCAGACACCCCAAAGCGTGGCGCGATGACGACGACGCTGTCCGATCTCACGCCCCACCCCCGCCATGCCGACCGGCCTGCCCTCCTTCAGCGCGAGCATGATCAGGGCATCGCCCTCACCCGTACTCGACGCGGCTCGCGCCGCCCACACGTCATCCGGATCAGCAGCCAGCTCGTCGAACGTCTCGAGAAACGCATTCGGCGTATTCGTCAAGGCAGCCAGACGCACACTGCGCAGCAAAAGACCTTCGTCGGCCTGGATGGCGCGAACGTCAATCACATGCGGTCCGGGGCTTCGACCCCGATCAGCGCCAAGGCGCGGGCCAGAGCCTCAGCCGTGGCACTCACCGCGGAGAGACGAAATGCGCGCGTATCGGCGTCCTCATGCAGCACGTACAAATCGTGGTGGAAGGTATGAAAATCGGCGGCAAGCTCGTGCACCCACGTGACGATCCGATGAGGCGCGCGCAATGCAGCTGCAGTCGCCACAACATCGGGCCATTCGACAAGTCGACGGACCAACGCCATCTCGGACGGCTCGGGAAGATGCGTAGCACCAACACCCTCGATAACCAACCCATCCTCGTGCGCCTTCCGTAGAATCGACGCACAGCGAGCATGAGCGTATTGGACGTAATAGACCGGGTTCTTACTGCTCGTCTCAATCGCAAGATCCAAATCGATATCGAGCATCTGATCGTGCGACCGCTGCACCAGAAAGTAGCGCGCCGCGTCGACGCCGATCGCGTCAGCCAGACCATTGAGCGTGATCACATTGCCGCGCCGCTTACCCATGCGCTCGCCCGAAACCGTGACGAGTTGATAGATCAACACCTCGACGGACTCGGGGTCGCGACCGAGACACGCAGCACCAGCCTTGAGGCGCTGAATGTAGCCATGATGATCCGCTCCGAGCACGTAGAGTGCACGCGTCGCGCCGCGCTTGAACTTGAGGTCGATGTAAGCGAGATCCGCCGCAAAATACGTTGTCTCGCCCCCCGCCTTCAGCAACACGCGATCTTTGTCATCGCCAAATGTTGTGGTGCGTAGCCACGTCGCATCGTCGTGCTCGTAGACATGACCTTCGGCTCGCGCCAGCGCGATCGCATCTAAAACGGCGCCGGAAACATGGAGCGTTTGCTCACTGGTCCACAGATCGAATGTCACGCGCATCCGTTCGAGACTCTCGCGAATACGCGTCATCATCATCTCGATCCCGCGCGCCGTCCACTCCTCGATCGGTGCATCGTCCGCTAGTTCGAGCAGTGCTGCTACCACAGCTATCTCCTCACCCGGATAGCCACCCTCCGGAATCTCCTCGCCAAGACGCCGAGCTCGGAGCGACTGTCCAAACAACGAGATTTGGTTGCCAGCGTCGTTGAAGTAGTACTCCTTCGTGACGTGCTCACCGACGAAATCGAGTAGCCGCGCGACGCTATCGCCGTAAGCGGCGTTGCGTGCCGAACCAATCGTGAGATCACCCGTGGGATTTGCGGAGACGAACTCGACGAGCGTCTCGATCCCGGCCTGGTGGGGGCGGCGGCCGTACTGGTCGCCACGCGCCAGAATCGTCGTCAGTGCCTCGCGGTACCAGTCGCCAGAGAGGCGAAGATTAAGAAAGCCGGGCCCGGCCACATCGACCGCTGCGATTTCCGGTAGCCCCACGACAGCCTCCGCGAGCTCTTCGGCGATCGCCCGTGGCGCCTTACCGAGGATCGGTGCGAGCCGCATCGCGACGCTCGTCGCGTAGTCGCCGTGATCAGCATTCGCGGGACGCTCGAGCGCCAAATCTGGCACCGTTCCCCCCGTCAGCCCAGCAACCGCCGCGGCGAGCGCAGCATTGAGGTCGGCGATCGGATCGGTCACAGGGAGCATCGTGGCAAAGGCCACGCGACCGGGCGGCGGTGCTTCTAGCGGTGGTAAGGCAGTCCACGCATGATCGTCAGTGCGCGGTAGACCTGCTCGACGACGACCACGCGCGCCAACTGGTGCGGCAGCGTGATGCGCCCGAAGGCCAGTTGCTGGGAACTGGCGTCAAGGACGCGCTGATCGAGACCCTCAGCCCCGCCGATCACGAATGCCGTCTTTTGTGGTGGCCGCTCCTCGAACTTCTGCAAACGCGCTGCGAGTTGTTCCGAATTCAACAGTTCGCCGCACCGATCGAACGTGATCATGGTCCAGCCGTCAGACGCAGTCAGGATGCGATCGCCCTCGCGCTGGCGCACCTCCTTCGCCGTGCCATGATCGAGCGGCTCATCTTTGACGACGACGACATCAAATTTGGCGAGCCGAACGATTCGCGCCTCATAATCGGCAGCGGCCTCAGCCAACGGCCCACGCGCGCGCCCGACAACAATCAGCCGGAGCGAGGTTTATGCCTCGGGGTGGTCGTCGCCGACTTCAGGAAGATCGCGGATGCTCTCGCGCGCCGCCCACTTGTCGTAGTTATCACGGATTGCGTCGAGCAATTCGCCCATGAACTGCGGCGAGAGGTTAATCCGACTGACCACTACGCCAGGAATTTCTGGCCCGTCGAACTCATGATCAACCCGCGCGAAGGTAATCGTAAACTCGTAATCGGAGTGCGATACGTTCGCGAAGTTGGCGTAGTGACCTGCCATCTCCTCCGGCGTGAAGTGAATGTTGAGTTGCCGATCCGGTAATTCGTTTTCGCCCATGAGTCACAGTCTACTCGGGCTGCTCCCACACGACCTCGCGTATCCTTCCCTCCCATGCGCGTCGTCGTTTTATCGGATATTCACTCCAATTTACAGGCACTCGAAGCCGTACTGGAGGCGGAGGGTGATCGCTACGACGCGCTCTGGTGCCTCGGCGACATCGTCGGCTATGGTGCGCGCCCTAACGAGTGCATCTCCTTGGTCCGAGAGCATGCGGATCTGGTACTGGCCGGCAACCACGACCTTGCGGTGCTCGGCAAAGTCAATGTGGAGCGTTTCGGTGCGGATGCCGGGCGCGCCGCTCGATGGACACGCGAGGTGCTCGGGGCGGAGCAAGAGGCGTGGCTTGACACGCTCGAGCCCACTGCCAGTATTGGACAGGTCTCACTCGCGCACGCATCCCCACGAGATCCGATCTGGGAGTACGTGATCGATGGTCCCGGTGCAGCGATTGCTCTCGCGCATGCCGCCGATGCGAAGGTCGTGCTCGTCGGGCACACCCACGTGCCGATGTCTGCCCGCAGCGTCGGTGATCGCGTGACGGGCGGGCATGCTCCACCGGGCCGCGAGGAAAACCTTGGCGATGACGTACGACTGCTCGCTAATCCTGGGTCGGTTGGCCAACCCCGCGACGGCGATAGTCGGGCCTCGTACCTCGTCTTGGACATCGACGAGGACATACCCGTCCGCATCGAGTTTCGTCGGGTCGTGTACGACGCTGCCGCCGCCGCCAAGGAGATCATCGATGCAGGACTGCCGCCCCAATTCGGAGATCGCCTGCTCTTTGGCATGTAGCGAAACTGCACAAAAGGACCCGGGTCCTTTTGTGCAGTTTCGGCTACGCACACCGCAACGCTGGCCACAACGCCAACGCTTGGAAACCGGCTAACTGACGAGCGAGGTGCCCGTCATCACGGCGGGAACCTCCACGCCGAGGAGCGTCAGAATTGTCGGCGCCAGATCGGCGAGACGGCCCCGATCCTGCAACACCAAACCGCCCCCGACCAGAATCAGCGGCACGGGATTCGTCGTATGTGCCGTATGCGGCTCGCCGTCACCCTCCAGCATCTGCTCCGCATTGCCATGATCAGCCGTCACCAACGCGACACCATCGACCGCACGTACTGCAGCGACGACATCGCCCAAACAGCGATCTACCTCCTCGACCGCCGCAACTACCGCTGGGATGTTGCCGGTATGGCCGACCATATCGGGGTTCGCGAAATTGACGACAACGAAGCCAGCCTCGCCACGACGCAGGCCTGCGACAACGGCATCCGCGACGCCAGCAGCACTCATCTCTGGGCGCTGATCGTAGGTCTCGACATCGCGTGGCGAAGGAATCAGCACGCGCTCCTCTCCGACGTGCTCCCCCTCCCGACCACCATTGAAGAAATACGTCACATGCGCGTACTTCTCCGTCTCTGCAACGTGCAGCTGTTGGATTCCCGCGCGCTCGAGCGCGTCGGCCAAAACGTTGACGGGACGATCCTCAGCAAATGCAATCGCGCCAGGCTGCCCATCCCAGTACTGCGTCATGGCCGTCAACCGAACCAGCCCCATAGCGCCCCGATCGAACCCCGTAAACGCCGGATCCGCCAGAGCAGCAGACAACTCGCGGGCACGATCGGGTCGAAAGTTAAAGAACACCACCTGATCGTCAGCGGCAATCCGACCACTACCATCGCCGATCACCGTCGGCTCGACAAACTCGTCAGTGACGCCAGCCGCATGGGCAGCGGTAATCGCCGCCACCGCATCCGGGGCATGGTCGCCACGGCCCAACGTGTACAAGGCCCAGGCCCGCTCGACCCGCTCCCACCGCTGATCGCGATCCATCGCGAACAAGCGGCCGCAAACATCGACAATGCGCGCAGGACCACCCTCCCATTCCGATGTCAACGCGCCCAACAGGGTCGCTGCCTGATCGGGCGCGACGTCGCGACCATCCGTGATCGCATGAACGGCGACGTCGCGCACTCCGATTGCGGTCGCCAAACGCACAAGCCCACGCAGATGATCGACGTGACTATGCACGCCGCCATCTGAAACAAGCCCGACGAGATGCAGCGTCCCCGACCCGGCACGCGCCCGCTCGCAGGCCTCTACCAGAGCCGGCGTTGACCGGAAATCCTCGAGTGCGGCGTCACCTACCCGCACGAGATCCTGCCCGACAACGCGACCTGCGCCGATTGCGATGTGCCCCACCTCCGAGTTACCCATCTGCCCCTCGGGCAATCCAACGGCTCGTCCCGAGGCGACCAACTGCCCGTGCGGGCAGGTCGCCCAGAGCTCGTCGAACACCGGTGTCTCCGCGAGGTCGACTGCGTTTCCAGGCCCCGGAGCAGCGAGACCCCACCCATCCAACACGATCAATACAACCGGCCGCGTCACCGGCGCGCGGCAGCCGCAATCGCCAGCAGGCTGGACGCCTCCAACGAAGCTCCACCCACCAACGCACCATCCACATCGGGCAGCTCCATCAGCTCGGCGGCATTCTCGGGTTTGACCGACCCTCCATAGAGGATGCGAATAGCGTCGGCCCTATCTCCGGCGATGGCTCGGAGTTCGTCGCGAATCCAAGCGTGGGTCTCCTGGGCAATCGCGGGCGTCGCCGACCGTCCGGTACCGATCGCCCAGATCGGCTCGTACGCCACGACCACACGATCGAGCTGGTCGATCGCAACACCCGACAAGCCTTCGCGGACTTGGACATCGAGGATCGCCTTCGTGATCCCCGCATCGCGCTCGAACTCGGACTCACCGACACACAGCACCGGTAGCAACCCCGCAGCCAATGCCGCCGGCAGCTTTTGCGCCAACGCCTGATCCGTCTCGGCGCAGTCCGCGCGGCGCTCAGAATGGCCGAGCAGCACACCCGTTGCTCCCGCGTCACGGAGCATCGCCATCGATACCTCGCCCGTATGCGCACCAGCATCGTTCGCATGCCCATTCTGTGCAAAAACCCCGATACCACTGTCGCGCAGTGCCTCCGCGACGATATCGAGCGCAGTCAATGGTGGGCAGACAGCGATATCCACACCCGCACCAGCATCGAACCCCGCGCGCAATTCTTCGGCAAAAGCACGCGCCTCACCCCGCAGCTTGAACATCTTCCAGTTTCCTGCCACAAGCGGACGACGACGCATCAATCAACCTCCGGGATTGCGGATACACCGGGCAACGTGCGGCCCTCCAGTAATTCTAGGCTCGCACCGCCGCCCGTGGAGACATGCGTGACCCGATCAGCAAAACCAAACTGCGTGATAGCCGCAACACTGTCGCCGCCGCCGACCACGGTGGTGCCGGAGCAATCTGCAACCGCCGCCGCCACAGCGCGCGTGCCTTCGGCGAAAGCAGGCATCTCGAAGGCGCCCATCGGCCCATTCCAGAGCACCGTGCGCGCTGCACGAATGTGCTCGCAATACAGCGCTATCGCAGCCGGACCAATATCGAGACCCATCCAACCATCCGGAATCGCAGCCGTCGGCGTTACCTGTGTGGCCGCCTCAGCGCTGAAGGCATCGGCTGCGAGCACATCGCTCGGTAACACCAACTCGCAGCCCGTCGCCAAGGCCTTCGCTTTGACACGCAACGCAATCGCCTGGCCATCGGCATCCTCGTGCAGGGACGAGCCAACCGCGCCACCACCTGCGACCACAAATGTAAAGGCCATCGCACCACCGATCAGCACGGTATCTGCAACCTCGACGAGTCGTTCCAAGACGGCAATCTTGTCGGCCACCTTTACCCCACCAACAATCGCCACGAACGGATGCTCCGGAGCTTCCAGCAGGTGCGTCAGAACAGAGACCTCACGCTCCATCAAAAGGCCGGCATAGGCTGGTAAGAGGTGAGCGATACCCTCCGTCGACGCATGCGCGCGATGGGCAGCACCAAAGGCGTCGTTGACGTAGACGTCGGCGAGTTCGGCGAGCGCGTTCGCAAAGCCGGCATCGTTCTGCTCCTCCGCAGGATGGAAGCGCAGGTTCTCGAGCAGCAGTACGTCGCCATCGCGCAGATCGGCAACCGCCGCTACGGCGTGTGGTCCAATGCAATCGTCGGTGAATGCCACCGGCGCAGCGATCAACTCGCTGAGCCGCCTCGCCACGGGCGCCAGCGAGTAGGCGGGGTTCCGCTCGCCCTTGGGGCGCCCAAGGTGCGACATCAAGATCACACGAGCACCGTGCTCGCGTAGCCACTGAAGCGTTGGCAACGCCGCGCGAATCCGTGTGTCGTCGCCAACAATACCGTCCGCCATCGGGACGTTGAAGTCGACGCGCACGAGTACGCGTTGACCACGCACCTCACTCAACTGGGCAAGGCCGCGACGCGCCACCCTACACCCGTTGCAGGAGATCAACTATGCGGTTCGAATACCCGAACTCGTTGTCGTACCAGGCAATCACCTTCGCCATCTTGCCATTGGTCATCGTCAGCTTCGAATCGAACACGGACGAATACGATGAACCGATCACGTCGCTCGAAACAATTGGGTCCTCGGTGTACTCGAGGATGCCTTTCAGTGCACCCTTGTCGGCCCTCGACTTGATCGCACTGTTGATCTCATCAACTGAAGCCTCACGACCCAACTCGACGACGAGATCGACCACCGACCCAACCGGTACCGGTACACGCATCGCGATGCCATCGAGTCGGCCCTTCAATTCGGGGATAACCAAACCAATCGCCTTCGCTGCACCGGTGGACGTCGGAATCACATTGACGGCAGCCGCACGCGCACGGCGCAGATCGGCATGCGGCAGATCGAGGATCTGCTGATCGCTCGTATACGCGTGCGTCGTGGTCATAAACCCGCGTTCTATCCCAAACTCGTCAAGCAGAATCTTGGCGAAGGGTGCCAGACAATTCGTCGTGCACGAAGCGTTAGAAATGATGTGATGCGCCGCTGGATCGTAGTCAGCATCGTTAACGCCGAGCACAAGCGTCACATCGGGATCCGTGGCAGGTGCGGAGATGATTACCTTGCTGGCTCCGGCCGCAAGATGCTTGCTGGCTCCCTCTCGGCTCGTAAAAAAGCCGGTGGACTCCAGCACGATTGGAACATCGAGTTCGCCCCATGGCAGTGCTGCAGGATCGCGCTCGGCGAGGACGCGAATCTCCTTACCATCGATCGCGATCCCGCCATCGGTGACCTCGACCGTGTGTGCGAAGCGCCCGAGCACCGAGTCGTAGCGCAGCAGATGCGCCAGTGTCTTCGGATCGGTCAGATCGTTGATCGCAACGATCTCCAGATCTGCCGAGCGGGAGTAGGCTGCGCGCAGAACATTGCGGCCGATGCGACCAAAACCATTGATTGCGACACGGGTTGCCACGAATGTTCCTCCTAGGAAGTGATGCTGATTATAGAAAGCGTGATACCCAGATCCTAGGCGCGCTGGCGGCGTGGCTGGTCCGCTGCCGCCAACATGTCTGCCAGTTCGACTATGCGACGAAGGCGGGCTGCCACGGTTGGTCGCGCGACACCCATGCGCTCGGACAGCTCGGAGAGTGTCAGATCGGCGTACTCCAAACGGACTTCAGCTGTCTCACGCAAGTGCTCAGAGAGGTGCTCCAACTGGCCGGCTGCGATCAGTGAGGTAATCGCAGCAACCTGTGATCGCGCCGCCGCCACCTGACGAGTGAGGTTTGCCGTATCGAAGTTGGCGCGACGATTGGCATCCGCTCGCGCACTGCGCAGCACATCGTCTTCTGCCACGTCGAGTGCGGCACTCTCGACCCCCATCACCGTCAACATATCTTGCACCACGCTCCTCCGTCTCGTCATTACTTCGAACCAGCGGGGTCGCTCGCGGAGCCGTAGGTGGACGTCGATGCGCGCCGCGCAGGACTGCAACAACTCGGCGAAATCGACGCCATGCGTGCGGATCTCAAGCAGTGGCGACTTGCCAGGTGCAGTGACACTACCGCCAACGGCAAAGGCGCCCTGCAGTGCCGCGACGCCGCAACAGTCGCGTTGCACGATGGCGGGATCGATCGTTAGGAGCGGACGTCCAGCTTCGTCAATCACGCGTGTCTGTTGGAGGACCGCCACGGTGGCGGCGTCCTCAGCCAGCACGATCAGCACGCGTTGTGTTGCTCCGAGTCGCTCTGGGGTATAGGCCTGCACACCACAGCTGGCTCCTTCGCTCCGCAAGGCAACGAGGATCTGCCGGGCGACCGCGTGGCTCCCCACATCGAGCTCTGCGTGCACGTGGCCCTGCCCCGTCAGATGCAGCGTCCCTGCACCGCGCAGAGCCGCCGCAAGATAGGCGATCCGGCAACAACTGCGATCGATCTGCAGGTGCGCCAGCTCCTCACGCACATTGCTCGAGAAGGTCATCGCGTGCGTACGGGGTGTGGTCGTCGAGCCTGCGCGACCAGCGCACGACCGAGTCGCAGCGGATCGTGCTGATGCCCCTCCGTGATGCGTGCAACCACGACGTCGACACCACTTGCCCGCAGAGCATCACGATCGAAGTCGACGGGGATCAGTCCTGGTGCCACGACCCGCCGCGTCGTCGGCACCAGCACGGTGTCCACGACACCGGGTCCAAGATGCAGTTCGAGTCGATTGAGGTGTGTGGCGGCGTCGTACCCGATCGTCTCGTTCGGTTCTTGCAACAGATTTGCGACGTAGATCCGGCGGGCATGCGATGCCCGCAGCGCCGCAGCGAGGGCGGGTACCAACAGGGGCGGGATCGTCGATGTAAAGAGCGATCCGGGACCCAGCACAATCAGATCCGCCGAGAGCATCGCCTCGATTGCATCTGGATGCGCTACTGGCGCCTCTGGCTGCAAGCGCAGTCGCCGAACGTCACGCCGTTCTGACGCAACAGCGGTCTCGCCCGCCACGACGCGACCATCCTCCATCTCGGCCACCAGCACGGCCTTCTCACGCGTGGCTGGAAGCACGCGGCCCGAGATTGCCAGCACATGCGAAGACAGTGCGACGGCGGCGTCAAACGATCCCGCAACCTCCGTCAGCGCAGCCAAGACGAGATTGCCGAGCGAGTGCCCCTCGAGATCGCCACGATCGAAGCGGTGCTGAAAAACCTCAGCCAGAACCGACTCATCGTCGGCCAAGGCCACCAGACAGTTGCGCACATCTCCCGGCGGTGGCATGCCAAGGTCGCGTCGCAGGCGACCCGACGAGCCACCATCGTCAGTCAGTGTGACGATCGCCGTCGGCTGGTTGCCCGCCTGCTTGAGTCCACGCAAAACCGTAGCCATGCCGGAGCCACCACCAAGACAGACGATTTGCGGCTCACCGCGCATGGACGCCCTCCAGTGCAAGCAGTCGCTGTTTGCGTTGCTGCCCGAGCATGCCGTACCCGCCTATGTCGCCATTCGATCGGATCACACGATGGTACGGCACAATCGCACTCAAGACACCTCGTCCGCACGTCGCCCCGGCAGCGCGCCAGGCGCGATGCCGACCAGCCAAGCTGGCGATTTCGCCATACGACGCAGTCTCACCGCGCGGAATGGTCCGCACGGCGCGTACCACCGCCGCCTCATAATCCGTCAGACCAGCCCAGACGATGGCTGGTTCGCAGTCGATATCGGAGAATGAGTCTGGCTCCCCCGCGTACCACGCGCGCAGACGCGAAATCAGCACCTCCACGTCGGCCTCACGAACCGCTACAGGTGCTACGTCCCGACCGGTCCCAGGCTCATCGTGCGCGATCAGCACGCCCACGTCGTAGTGCAACACCCCAACGCCCCAGCCCTCCACGTCGTACGTCACAACCTTCATGGGGTGGCGTTATCGTGGCGTGTGACTGCATGTCGACCACCGCGAGTTGCGGCCGGCGATGGCCCACCCGTACGATGCAGATTCTGGTAGATCAGGAGCGCAGTCTTTGCCGGCAAGCCCGGCACGGCTTCGAGTGCTTCGGGCCCGGCCGCCATCACCTTGTCGATACTGCCAAAGTGCTGCAGCAACGCTTTGCGTCGTGCCGGACCAACCCCTGGCAGCGTCTCTAGCACCGACAAGGTCGCGGCGGCGCCCCGTTTGCGCCGGTGTTGGCGCACCGCAAAGCGGTGTGCTTCGTCGCGGATTTGCCGCAGCAGGAGTAGGCCAGGAGACGCGTCGTCGAGCAAAATCGGCGCACTCTCCCCGGGCACGAAGACCTCCTCGGCGCGTTTGGCAAGACCGATCACATTGACGCGCGGCGCGTCGGCAGCGCGCATCGCTACTAGCGCAGCATTGAGTTGTCCTTTGCCGCCATCGATCACGATCAGGTCGGGCGCCTGCGAAAACGATGGGTCCTTGACGTCCACTGCAAATCGGGCGAAGCGCCGCTTGATCGCCTCGCTCATCGAGGCATAGTCGTCGAGTTTGCCGTGGCGTATCCCAAACGACCGGTAGAGATCGTTACGCGCCACTCCCGCCTCGAACACCACCATCGACGCAACCTGATGTTCGCCCCCGAGTGTCGAAACGTCGTAGCACTCAATCCGTTGTGGTAGGGATGCAAGGCCGAGTACGTCGCGCAACTCCTCCATCGCATCCGCGCCACGCGTACGGCTCCGCTCGTCGGTTAGTCGGATGCCTGCGATTGACAGATCGGCGTTGCGCTGCGTAAGCTCGAGTAGGCGACGGCGCTCGCCACGCTGTGGCGTACGCAAGTCCACCGCTGCCCCGCGCCGATCGACGAGCAACGCATGGATCTCGGCGCGCCGTACTACCTCTGCTGGCACGAGCACCAGTGGTGGCACGGCAGCGCCGCGTCCATAGCGCTCCGCAATTGCGGATTCGACTAACTCGTCCGTTGTCGCTCCGAGCGCGTTTTCGAAGACGAACTCGACGCGCTCCGTCAGTCGCCCCCCACGCTGCGGCCAGATCTGAACGATTGCCACGTCCACACCTACCGCGACGCCAAAGAAGTCGGCGTCGCCCGCACCGGCGCGATCCACGATCTGACGCTCGCTGAGCATCTTGACTGCAGCGAGGCGGTTGCGCGCCCGCGCTGCATCCTCGTAGCGCTGCTCGCTGGAAGCAGTACGCATCTCCTCTTCGAGTTCGAGCCTGACGGTCTTCGTATCGCCTTCCAAAAAACCGATCACACGTTGGATCAGCACCGCATAGTCGGCTTCGGAGATCTTGCCAATACAGGGTGCAGGACAGCGGCCAATGTGATAATCGAGACACGGCGATCCAGAATGCCGCCCTGGCGTCGGCCCTTCGCAAGGCCGAAACGGAAAGATGCGGCCCAGCACCTCTAACGTCTCGCGCACTTTGCTCGCGCTCGCGTACGGGCCAAACAGTTTTGCGTTACGACGATCACCGCGGCGTGTAAACAGCACCCGCGGATAGGCCTCTCCCGTCGTCACCGCAATCATCGGAAACGACTTGTCGTCGCGGAGGCGGACATTAAAGGGTGGCAGGTGTTGCTTGATCAACGTCTGCTCGAGCAAGAGGGCCTCAGTCTCCGTGCGGGTGATGGTCACATCGATCTCAGCGATCTGCAACACAAGTTCGGCTGTGCGCCGCTCGAGCGAACGCTCCGGGCGCGCATACGAGCCGACACGTTTGCGTAACGCCTTGGCTTTACCCACGTAGAGCACGTCGCCCGCCTGGTCGCGGTAGATGTAGATTCCCGGCTCGTTCGGGATCGTCGGTAATCGTTCGCGGATAAGTTCGACACCGATTGCCATCGCTGCATCGTAATGGCGGCGACTGACTCGATGGCAACTATTCCACGCGCACCGCACCCCGACCACCATCGGCACGAGTGATCGGCTCGGCGCGACTCGAGGCCGTTGGTTGGATTACCGCCGCACGCTGCGAGAGGGGCAGTGCTATGCGCACGCCAGTGAGCATCACGACGGCCTGGACCGTCGAGCCGCCATAGATCAATTGCAACGTGTCGCCTGGCGCTAGATCGAGACGCTGCCGCAGGCTCGAGACCGACAGATGTACGGGGAGTGCCACGGCTGCCGTCAAGGCAGCGGTATCTGCCAGACGTTGGGCACGTTCGGCCTGTGCCCGCGCGCCGAGCAGCGCAAGTGCGATCACCGCAAGCAGTGCTGCCGGTAGGCACAAGAGCAGGACCAGCAGGGTTGCCTGCCCGCGCCGAGTCATGGCCGGACCCGCTGCGCCACGCCACGGATTGCGCCCCATGGCGCCGACACTGATACTACGATCCGGTCGGGCCTGATCTCAACCAGTCGCGCTCGGCCGTGCAATGCCGATGCCACGGGCTCGCCTGCGGCATCGGCTAGGATGGCAACCTGCAGCGCTGACTCGACGCGCGCCACCGCCGCAATCCGCAATGCGGCGATTGCAAAGGCCCCCACACACGCGGCGATGATTGGCGCCAAGATCACGATTTCGATAACCGCCTGACCCCGCTGCCGCCCGATCATGGCTGACGGGACTCGGCTGCTTCTGCGGGTCGGTCGAGGTGCTGCAGGATCTCGGCACGAATGCCGGGCGGCACGGCCGCACCGGCGGCCTCAAAGCGATCGTGACCACGACTCGCCGCCTGGTCGGCTGCGACCCGCGCAACCTGCAGTTCGGCAGCGAACCAGACCGTCTTTCCCGCCAGCAAGCCACCTGCGGCGACGGCTCCGACGAGGAGCATCGCGAGCACGAGCTCGGCACTGGCCTGTCCACGTCGCATGGGTCACAGCGTGCAGCTACTCGAGCACGCGCTCGGCGCGCGGTAGTACGCAGGATGCGCGCGTTCCCGCGCCTCGGGGCGACAGCCTCGAGCCTAGTACCAGCCGGCTGTGTCCCGCCAGATACGCCACATCACGTATCCACAACCGCCAATGACCACGAAGAACCACAGTGTGGACATCAGCGTCCAAGTGATAAAGAACGAGCCGATCACCACCAACACAATCAGAGCTGCGGCACCATAGAAGAGGAGTTTCCGGCGACCCGTCAACCATTGCAGTCGCGCACGATTATTACGCCACAACGTGTACGCGAAGTACACGAGGCCCGCGATGATCAGGATGCGGAGCGCCAGCATCATGATGCCTACGACGGGACCGGTAAACTGCTGCAGCACCGTAATGCCCAGGGCCAACAGGACGACGATGCTCCAATGGATAAAACGCGTCGACATGCCGGCAGCCTATCGCGCCACTAGCCGAGCGCGCCCGAACTCATCCACGCACGCACTGCGAGAGCACAGGCTAAAAGGGCGGCGATCGCAAAAATCAGGATGTTCCGTCGCTGGTTATCGCGCCTCGCCGAGTAGGCAAAGACCACCATTGCCGCTGGTAACAATCCGTAGACGTAATGCAACTGTTCCGACGCACGCAGGTTCTGGCTCAGCAGCAAGAGTCCCAACACGGCTTGGCCGACAATCACCGTCTGCGAAGCAGCGAGGACCTGCGCAAACAGCTTGCTCGGCTGGAGTTTTCCCTTGTAGACCAAGAGTCCCCACACGCCCGCAATCAGATTGATCGCGATAACGAGCACGCCGAGCGCGTAGTGAAGGCCAACGACCACTTAGAAAGTATGCGCGACTACGCGTAAACTTTCGGGCATGAGTCTCTCTATCGGTGACCAAGCACCCCTCTTTACGCTCCCCAACCACGATGGCCAGCCGGTCGAACTGGCGTCCCTGCTGGGCCGGCGCGTCGTGCTCTACTTCTATCCCAAAGACGACACGCCTGGTTGCACGACACAGGCCTGTGGCATTCGCGACGGCTGGGAGCAGCTCGCGACGTACGGCCTTGCGCTGTATGGCATCTCGCCGGACTCGCCCGAGCAACACACGAAGTTTCGCGCCAAGTTTGATCTGCCCTTTCCGCTCTTGGCGGATGATGACCACGCGGTCGCGGAGGCCTATGGCGTGTGGGTGGAGAAGTCGATGTATGGCAAGAAGTACATGGGTGTTGAGCGCTCTACCTTTCTGATTGGCGCGGACGGCCGGCTCGAGGCGATCTGGCACAAGGTCAAGCCCGCGGAGCACCTTGAACTTTTGGTTGGGGCGCTGTCCGCCTAGACATGCCGATTGCGTCGCCCACCAACGGCCCCCTCAAAGGCATTCGCGTGCTGGACCTCTCGCGCGTGCTGGCGGGCCCGTACTGCGCGATGATCCTCGCCGACCTCGGTGCCGAGATCATCAAGGTCGAGCGGCCAGATGGCGGAGACATCACCCGCGCCTGGGGGCCCCCGTGGGCGGGCGGTGAGGCGACATATTACCTGTCAACAAATCGCGGCAAGCGCTCGATCACCATTGACCTACGCAATCCAGAGGGGATTGCGGTGGCAAAGCGACTGGCAGAAACATGCGACGTCGTAATCGAGAATTTTATCCCCGGAGGTGCCGAAAAGCTCGGACTCGGCTTCGAGACGCTGCGTGCCGACAATCCCACGCTCGTGTACTGCTCAATTAGTGGCTATCCCCACGACAGTCCAGAGGCGATGCTGCCGGGCTTTGATTTCGCGATCCAAGCCGAGGGTGGGATCATGAGCATCACCGGCGCAGAGGATGGCCCACCGATGAAGGTTGGTGTGGCGATTGCGGATCTAACTTCGGGCATGTATGCCGCCAACGGCATCCTTGCCGCCCTCTATGCGGTCCAAGCCGGCGGCAGCGGCAGTCGCGTGCAGGTGTCCCTGCTCGACGCACAATTGGCATGGCTCGCAAACCGTGGCACCGAGGCTTCCATCGCGGGCATCACGCCGCTCCCCCTTGGTAATGCGCACCCGTCGGTCGTGCCCTACGAGACGTTCCCAACAACGCGTGCACAGATTGTCATCGCTGTTGGGACAGACGGGCAATTTTGCTCGCTCTGCACGGTGCTTGGGCTGGCCGAGCTCGGCACGGATCCGCGCTTTGCCACCAACCCCAAACGCGTTGCCAATCGCGATGTACTCGTACCATTGCTCGCTGCTGCGACACGTGCCTGGGATCCTGCCGACCTGCTCGCCGCACTTGCCGCCGACAATGTGCCGAGTGCCCCCGTCCGCACTATCACCGAGGCGCTCGCTCACGCTCCCTATGCACTGCAGCCGCACACGCACCCCAGCGCGGGAGAAATCCATACGCTGCGGTCTCCAATCGCCTTCGACGGTCAGCACCTAACGAGCCCACTGCACCCACCGCTGTTGGGCGAGCACACCGAACAGATTCTGCGCGACGCAGGCTTCAGCGACGATGACGTTGCCGCCGCAATCTCCGGCGCCTGTCGTCCCGCCTCCTAAAGCGCCTCGGCGTACTCCTCGATCTCCCAGGCCGTCAGGCGGTTCGTGTGAGCAGTCCAACGCTCGAGTTCGTAGCGCTTATTACGGAGAAACACCTCGATCAGTTCGCGCCCGACAAGATCGACGAGGATCGTGTCGCGCTCAAGCGCGTCCAGGGCCTCACCGAGAGAGGCGGGCAATGCCGCCCCGAGCAGCTCCTCCGGACCCTCGTAGGGATTTCCAACCACCGGCGCCGGCAACACCAAACCCCGCTCAATGCCATCGAATCCGGCTGCCAGAATCGCAGCGGTGACGAGGTACGGATTGGCAGAACCATCACCAGACCGGACTTCGGCACGCGTTGCTGACCCGCGCTCACCACAAAATCGCAACAACGCGAGGCGATTGTCGTGGCCCCAATTGGCGTACTTCGGAGCAAGACCACCGTTGACGATGCGCTTGTAGGCATTCACGGTTGGATTGATCAGGCCCGAGATCCCACTGGCATGCTCGAGCACTCCGGCAGCGAACTGATGGGCGAGCAGCGACAGACCGTCCTCCGTCGAAGGGTCGGCAAAAGCGTTGTTGCCGGCGGCGTCATTGAGTGACGCGTGCAGATGAAACCCCGAACACTCGTCATCGTCATTCGGCATGCCCATGAAGGTCGCGACGAGACCGTCCATATGAGCGATTTCCTTGATCAGCGCCTTGAAGAGAAACGCGCGATCAGTGGCCTCCAGCGCCTCGCCGTGCACGAGATTGATCTCGTACTGGGAGTGGCCGAACTCCTGCGCCATCGTGATTGGTTGCAGACCAAAGGCTTCGCAGGCATCGAACATGCTGCGCAGCAGTCCCGTCGGATCGACCAGCGGTCCGACGGTGTACACCGACGAATTGCGCATCGGGTGCGGTCGCAGTCCACCCATCGCGGCGGCGTCGCGCTCGAGGATATAGAACTCGAGTTCGGAGGCAATCACCGGGTGCAAGCCTCGCTCCTCGAAGCGCCCCACGAGACGCTGCACGGAGCCGCGCGAGTCGAGGCCGCTGAGCGTCCCGGACTCGGCCGAGTGCAACTCGCAGATCACCACAGCCACGTCCGATTCGAGCGGGCTGATCCGGGCGGTCGAGAGATCGGGAAACGCAAGGATGTCTCTAAACCCCGCCTCTTCTCCACTAATCACATTGTGGCGATGATCGACGGTCATGACCGCTTCAACAAACGCCTTGCCATGCTCAATCGCGTGCCCCGCACGACTGAGCATCACGTCTTTGCCGCGCTGCACGCCATGCAGGTCGCTGTAGACGACCCGCAGGATCTTGATGCCCGCTGCTTCGAGTTCCTCGACTGTGCTCATGCACCCATCTCCCGTTCATCCACCATTCCGCGCGCGCCACGTGTGTTGGCGCGTTCTTGGTCCAACTGACGCTACCGATGGGTTGCGACTGCGGGTATCGTAACGCGAAACCATGCTCGGATGGAAGGACACACGATGAATGCAGTTCGCTACTCGATAGGAGGTGGCGAGGCACGCTTGGGACGCCTTGACGGCAGCACCATCACGGATGCTGGCGTTGCTGGCAGCGCAGGCTTCGTACCAACTGCAGACGGCTGGCAGATCATCGCCGGCGCAACGGGTGAGACCCACGACGTCGCCGACGTAACACTGCTGCATCCAGTCGAGCCGCGGAAGATCATCGCGATTGGTCTGAACTATCGTGACCACGCCGAAGAGTCGCAACTCGACATCCCTGAAGTTCCCGTGGTCTTCTCGAAGTTTCCGACAGCACTGATTGGTTCTGGCGCAACAATCGTTATCCCCCGCGAGGAGACGCGACCCGATTATGAGGCCGAGCTCGCGGTGATTATTGGCCAGCGCACGTATCGCGCCACGCTCGAGAGTGCTCTCGATGCGGTCGGTGGGTATACGGCAATCAACGATGTGTCGGGGCGCCGCGCACAACTCGAGACGCCGCTGCGCCAGTTTGTCTACGGTAAGAGTTTCGACACGTTTGCACCACTCGGACCCTCCATTGCGAGTTGCGACGGCGTCGATCTCGACAATCTGGACGTGTCCTGCACGATCGCGGGCGAGCTGCTGCAGAGCTCGAACACCCGCAATCTGATCTTCTCCGTTGCCAAAATTATCGAGTACGTCAGCCGCGGCACGACGCTCGAGCCGGGCGACGTGATTGCAACTGGCACACCCGGTGGGGTTGGTGACGGTCGTGATCCCAAGCGCTACCTGCTAGATGGTGAAATCGTCGAGGTGACGGTTGCGGGCGCAGGCACACTCGTGAACCCTGTTCGCTACGAGTCCTAAAGTGCGCAAAGCGGCGTTGATTACCGGTGGTGGCTCTGGCATCGGAGCCGCCACCGCACGCCGCCTCGCCGAAGATGGCTGGCTGGTGGGACTGATTGGCCGTCGCGCCGAGCCGCTTGCGGAGGTAGCAGCGGAGACAGGTGGTGTTGCGCTTGCGGGAGACGCCACTGATGCCCAGCATCTGGCAGACGCAGTGACCGCACTGTCTGCGGCGGGCGGCGCACTCCAAGGGCTCGTCTGTTGTGCAGGCACGGGCAAATCGGGCACCGCCCTGGAGCAGACGGAGGAGGCGTGGGATCGTGTGCTGCGCACCAACCTGACAGCACCGTTCCTCGCTGCGCAGGCCTGCCTCCCCGCGCTTTTGGTGCAGCGTGGTTCGATTGTGATCGTTGCGAGCCTGGCCGGTCTTCGGGCCGGGCCCGCTGCGATCGCCTACTCCGCATCGAAGGCGGGGGTGATCCATCTTGGTCGCTGTCTGGCGGTGGATCATGGCCCGCAGGGCGTGCGTACAAACATCGTCTGCCCGGGCTGGGTACGGACGCCGCTCGCCGATGACGCTCTGAGCAGTCACGCAGACGCTGTCGGTGGTCTCGACGCCGCCTATGCCGACGTCACAAGCGTCGCGCCAGATCGCCGTCCGGCTGAGGCCGTTGAGGTCGCGAATACCATTGCCTGGCTCCTATCCGACCAGGCGAGCGGAATCAACGGCGCAACGATTACGGTCGATGGTGGCACCCATATTGTGGACGCCGGGACGCTGCCGTTTCTGGCCGACACGCCCTAACGAGCGGCGCGGCTAAC
>JBCKBR010000005.1:0-59733 GCA_038911065.1 Gaiellales bacterium
GCTGACAATCGCAACCGACATCAAAGTCTATTTCTGTGATCCACGCAGTCCCTGGCAACGCGGCAGCAACGAAAACACCAATGGCCTACTCCGACAATACCTGCCCCGCAACAGCAACCTCTACGACCACAGCCAAACAGACCTCGACACGATCGCCGAGGAACTCAACACGCGACCACGCAAAACACTCGGCTATCACACACCCGCTGCTATTCTCAACGAAGCGTTGCACTGACGGGCCGAAATCACCCCCGGGTCCTTTTGTGCAGTTTTACATCGCACTCCGCTAGTACGCCACCACGCGACTGCCGTCCTCCAGCGCGAGCCGCTGCTCCTCGGCGCGATAGGAGGAGCGCACGAGTGGACCCGAAAAGACACTGCCGAAACCGATCTCCACGCCCGCCTCACGAAAACGCTTGAAGGACTCGAGCGGCACCCAACGATCGAGCGGCAAGTGCTTCTCCGACGGCTGCAGGTACTGGCCGATCGTGACGACGTCTACGTCGTACGCACGCAGATCCTGCATCGTCTCGATCACCTCGTCATCCGTCTCACCCATCCCGACGACAAGGCCGCTCTTCGTCAACAACGGGCCGCGCTCCGGATAGTGCTCGAGCCATAGCTGCTTGGCACGCTGGAGCAGGTGCAGGGCGCGATCGTAATCGCCCTTGATCCGCACCTTCGGCTGGATTCGCCGGCAGGTCTCGATGTTGTGGTTGAAGACATGCGGCCCGGCGTCGAGCACCGTCATCAGCGCCGCCTCCTCTACGCCAAGAAAGTCGGGCACCAGTACCTCAACCTTCAGGTCGGGATTGCGCCGACGAAGCGCTCGGATCGTCTGCGCCCAATGCGCAGCACCCTTGTCGGCAAGATCGTCGCGATCGACACTCGTCACGACGATATGCCGCAGCCCCATCCGTGCAGCCGCCGCCGCGACCTTGGCAGGCTCCAGCGGATCGAGTGCCTCACCCTGCTTACCGCTCTTCACGTAGCAGTAGCGGCAGGCGCGCGTGCACGTATCGCCCATGATCTGGAAGGTCGCGGTGCCGCGCCCCCAGCACTCGCTGATATTCGGGCAGCCGGCCTCTTCGCAGACGGTGACGAGCCCCTGCTCGCGCACGATGCCAGACACTTCGTCAAAGCGAGAACCAGCACTGGACGTGCGCACACGCATCCAATCGGGACGCGTCTTGGCTTCCGGCCCCCACGGCATATCAGGCTTCCCGAACCTCGAAGAGCACGCCATCCGGATCCGCGATACCGGTCACACGCTTGCCATCGGGCAACTCGCTGACGTCATCGAGAAATGGTGCATCGCGCGCTGTCAGATCCTCGAACGTCGCATCGAAGTCATCGACGACGATCGTGATGTAGAGCCCGGCCTCGGCCAGCCATTTCTTACCAAACTTTCGGCGATCGGCTCCGCCCTCGACGATCACGATCAACTGGTCGCGGGTGGCAGTAAAGCCGAGCTCGGTGATGTCCGAGATCGCGCAGCCAAGCCGCGCCTCATAGAAGTCGCGCGAACGCGTCAGATCACTCGCAAAAACAGTAAAGCGATAACCAGTGATCATGCGGGCAACACCTCCCAAGTGTGGTTCAAGCGCTCACCGAGTCGGGCAACAAGAGCCTCGGACGCCTCGGCCCGATTGATTGGACGGCCCGCCTCGAGCGAAGCATTCGTGTACCGCGTCTCCTGCAAGCCACAACCAACGAATAGGTCGAACGGCTCGAGATCGCAGTCAACATTGAGCGCGCACCCATGCGTGGTGATCCACGAAGCAACATGTACACCGATCGAAGCGATCTTACGATCCTCGACCCAGACGCCTGTGTGCTCTTCGCCCTCGCGCGCCTCGGCCGTCACGCCCAGATCGCCGAGCGCATCGATCATCGCACCCTCGAGCAACTCGACGTAGCGCCGCAGATCGCGACCCATCGGCGCGAGATCGAGAATTGGATAACAGACAAGCTGCCCCGGACCGTGATACGTCGAGCGGCCACCGCGCGCCACCTCAACAATAGGAATACCGCGCTGCTCGAGCATCGCCGGATGCGGGATCTCACTCGCGACATCCGCGCGCGTACCGAGCGTCACGACCGGCTCATGCTCCAACAACATGACCGTGTCGGGCACCGCCTGCTGCGAACGTGCACCCGCCAAGTTCTCCATCATCTGGAGCGCCGCGGTGTACGGCGTCAGCCCCGGCAGTTCGATCAGATAGGCAGCCGTCGTCGCGGGTGCACTCACGCGCCGTAGGCCTCTTCGTCCCAGGTCTGGAGGTTCGTCCGGATCTGAGCCATAAATTGCGAGGCGTAGGCGCCGTCGACGAGACGATGGTCGTAGCTGATCGACAGGTACATCATGGGGCGGATCGCAATTGCCTCGGTCCCGTCGGGGCCCTCGACCACCATCGGGCGACGCACGATCGCACCCGTGTCGAGAATGCCAACCTGACCGACCGGCAGAATCGGCGTGCCATACAGCGAGCCAAAGACACCCGGATTCGTGATCGTAAACGTGCCGCCCATCAGATCATCAATATTCAACTTCTTCGCGCGCGCACGATCCGCAAGATCCTTCACAGCCCGTGCCAGACCAAGCAGGTTGAGCGACTCGGCATTCTTGATCGCCGGAACCAGGAGACCCTTGCCATCATCAACCGAGACCGCCATCCCGAGATTGACGTAGCGCTTGATGATCGCCTCATTGCCGCGCACCTCAGCATTCATCCACGGCCACGCAGCCATCGCCTCGACCGTTGCGCGCATGATGAATGGTAGGAACGAGAGGTTGACACCGTAATCGTTTTTGAATTTCGGCTTGAGGCGCGTGCGAATATCAGTAACACGACCAAGGTCGACCTCCCAGACCTGCGTCACGTGGGCCGCAGTCTCGATCGATTCGCGCATGTGCTTGGCCGTCACTTGGCGCACGCGCGAGAAGGTGTAGATCTCCTCGCCGGCTGCTGCGGATGCGCCTGCGACCGCGGGTGCGGCGGGTGCCGCGGGTGCCGCGGGTGCGGCAGGTGCCGCGGGCGCGGTAGGCGCAGCGGGCGCGGCTGTTGGTTCCGCCAGTGGCGCTGCATAGCCTCCACCACTCGCACGAGCAGCGAGGAAGTTCTCGACATCGATTTTAGTGACACGACCGCCGCGACCCGTGCCCGCGATCTCGCTCAACGTCAACTCGTGCTCGGTGACCATGCGCGCAACGACAGGCGACACGAACGCGCGCCCATCGTCATCGCCAGGCAGCTGCGCCACCGGTGCAGCCACGGCAGCAACTGGCGCAGACTCCTCGCTGATGAGCGCCGCAACAAGCGGCTCCGGCACGGCGGCAACGATCGGCGTGGTAGTCGGTGCAGCAGCAGTTGGCGTGGCGGACAGATCGGTGGACAGGACCGCGATGCGCGTGCCCACGTCGACAGTCACACCCTCAGCGACCAGTAGCTCCATGATGACGCCCGCTGCGGGCGATGGCACCTCGGTATCGACCTTGTCGGTCGAGATCTCGACAATCGTCTCGTCGGCCTGCACCGTGTCACCAACCTGCTTCAGCCAGCGACTGATCGTGCCTTCGGTCACACTCGACCCCATCTGGGGCATTACCACGTCAAAATTGCTCGCGACCGCCATCGCAGGACCTCCTGAGGGTCGAAGCGGCTAAGACCTGAACCCTAGCGCGGACTGAAGATGCGTGATGCTCCGCAACGATGGTATAACGTGAATATGACCGATTTGATCACCCTGACGGGTGTTACAAAGCGCTTTGGTGACCACGTCGCACTGCAGGGAATCGATCTCTCCGTTGGGCCGGGTGAGATCCGCGGCTTCCTCGGGCCGAACGGCGCGGGCAAGACCACGGCAATGCGCATTCTCGTGGGGCTGTTGCGCGCGGACGATGGTGCCGTAACGGTGCTCGGTGGTAATCCGTGGAGCGACCACCGTGTGCGTGCCAACCTCGGCTACCTCCCCTCCGATCCCGGTCTGTATAGGCGCATGACAGGCGCCGAGCAGCTCGATCACTTCGCGGCGCTCTCCCGCTGCGCGCCGATCCTGCGAGAGACCGGCTGCGAGTTGCTCCGATTCTCACAAGCCGACCTCTCGCGTCCGGTGCACACTTACTCGAAGGGCATGCGTCAAAAGCTTGGTGTCCTTCAGGCAGTCCAGCACGATCCTGCGCTGCTGATCCTTGACGAGCCGGGTGAGGGCCTCGATCCGCTCGTCTTGAGCGGGCTCATCGAGTTGCTGCGCGATCGCCGCGATGCAGGGCGCGCCATTCTCTTTTCGAGTCATGTGTTGGCTGAGGTGTCTGCTCTCTGTGACAGCGTCACAATGATCCGCGCCGGCGAGATCGTTGGCGAGGGCACGATTGCCGAGCTATCGCAGAAGCGCGCTCGTACAATCGTGCTCGAATTGGTCGATGCCGAGGCCGACGTGGCGCTGCCGGATTGCACGCTGATCGACCGCGTCGGCGCGCGCGTCACGCTGACGCATCAAGGCGACGTACGGCCTCTCCTTGAGGCGCTTGCACTGCTGGCGCTCATCGATGTTCGCATCGAAGAGGCCTCGCTCGACCAGGTCTTTATGGAGTACTACCGCGATCACGAGGCGCCGGTATGAACGCGCCGCTGATCAAGCGTCTCGTCCGCGAGCAGCGGGTGCGGCTGCCGCTCGAGATTCTGCTGATCGGCGCGTGGGGTTTCTTGCTGATTGCAGTTTTTGCGAAGAGCCCGACCTTTACGAACCTGCTCCAACAACAGGCCAGCCAGTTTGGTGGCCTGCTCAATGTGATCGGTCTCGACCCGCTTGCACAGTGGGCGACCATTGGCCTGCGGCATCCAATCTTCTTGCTCGGCGGTGGACTTTTCGCGGTCGGGATTGGCGTACGCGCGATTGCGGGAGAGCTCGAAGCGGGCTCGCTTGCGCTGGCACTCTCGCGCCCAGTCTCGCGCCGATCGTGGTTTATGTCACACATCGCGGTGTTGGTTCCCGGCTGCCTGCTGATCGGCGTGGCCTACGCGGTCGGGTGTCTGGTGGCGGTTGCCGTGACAAGCCCGGTGGGGAGCCTCGAACCGATCTGGATGCTGCTAGCTGGCGTACAGGCGGCATTACTGCTGATGGCCGTGGGGGGTATTGCCTTTCTCATCTCTGCGTTCTCATCGGAGCGTGGGCGGGCGCTATCGTGGTCTGTTGGAGTCGTCGTGGTGATGTACGCCGCAAACTTTCTCTTGCCGCTGTGGAATCCGGCGACTAATCTCGCCAAACTGACGCCTTTCGGCTGGTTCAACCCGGCACCCCTCTTGCAGCACGGCACGATTCCGTGGGGCGATTCGCTCGTGTTGGTGATCTATGCAGCGGTCCCGCTCAGCGTGGCTGCTTGGCAGTTCTCACGGCGGGACCTCGCTGGGGGCTGACCTCCGGGATCCGCACGGGTCCTCGATGCGGTCGGCCGGGGCCGGGACGCCACGGTCGCGGGTGCAGGCCACCACCGCCGCCACCGCCACCGTCGGTTCCCTCGGTGTCGTCCTCGCTTTTGTCCAGCATCATCCACGTCACGAAACCGAACACGCTCAGGCCGAGCACAAGGTGGATGGTGCCAAACGCGATATAGAGCCAACTGTTCACGGGGTAAGCGTCGGTCTCCTCGGCAGCGAAGTCAAGTCGAAACTGCAAAAAGGACCCGGGTGCCGTTTCGGAGCAACGCTGGCTACAGGAGGCACCCTGCGCACCGTGTTGCGCATCGGGACCCGATTCTCATTTTCACAATCCCACCTACGGTGTAGCCATGGATAAGGACGACAAAGCTCTAGACATGGATTTCGACGATAAGCGTAGAATCCTCGGCGACGCGATCATCCTCTGCGGGCGCTGCGGCTTCGCCAAGCGTTACATGGAGCTTCAAGGACCGCCCGACCAGCCGAATTGCCCGGATTGCGGTGATCCGATGATCCACGATTGCCCCGCTTGTCACGCGCCGCTGCGATCGATCATGCAGGTCGAGTGCCGCGTCTGCGGCGAGCCATTGCGCGCGCCAGAGGCGTTTGGCGTGCCGATTCGTCGCAAAGCAGAGCCGTCCGACAAAGGCCCAGTTCGACTCGACTGAATCAGCGTGGCACGCAGTGGCGGGTCGCGCGCCTGCAGGTTGGACAAAGGGGTCTGACCCCTTTGTTCAGTCGGGCGTGACGTCGCCGCGGCCAATCCGACCGAGCGCCGACGAATCCTCTTCGCCGTAACCGGCCTCAATCAGCGCGTCTTGCCAGGCCGCGACGAGGCGCGTTAGCCGCAGCTCGAGACCCGCCGCCTCACCCTCCGCAATCGCAATGCCAAGATCCTTGCGGTGGAGCACCGTTCGAAAGCCCGCCGGGTACTCGTGCGCGATGTATTTTGGCGCGCGGTTTTGGAGGATCCACGAGCCTGCCGCACCACCCGCCAGCGCCTCGACGAGCGCCTCCATCGGCAATCCCGCCTTTTCCGCATAGGCCAGTCCCTCACCGACCGACGCGTAGGTGCCGCTGATGATGATCTGATTGACCGCCTTCGCCGCCTGGCCTGCACCGGTCGGACCCAGATGCGTAATCGTCTTGCAGAACGCCTCGAGGATCGGCTTGGCCGTGGCAAACGCCGCCTCAGACCCCCCGACGAACGCGGTGCAGACACCATTCCTCGCGCCCTCCGCACCACCCGACAACGGCGCATCGACGACCTCCACACCCTTCGCGGCCAGCGCAGCCGCAATCGTCGTCTCCGCACTCGGCGCGACCGTCGAGCAGTCCAGCACCACAGCGCCATCCGCAATCCCCTCGATCACGCCATCCGCGCCGAGCACGACCGCCTCCAAATCGGGCGAATCGGACACGCAGACAACAACGACCTCCGCCCCCACAGCCGCATCCGCCGGCGACGCTGCGCGCCGCGCACCCTGCGCAACCAGCTCGTCACTCTTGCTCGCCGTACGATTCCAGACCGCGACGGTATGGCCAGCGGCCAGCAGGTGGCCCGCGATCGGCCCGCCCATCGTGCCGAGCCCGACGCAACCAATGCTGGCCATCAGCGGATCTCCGAAAAGTGAATCACCGTCACGGTGTCGCCCTCGCGGACCTCACGGTTGTACAGGCGCCGTAGAAACTCGATGAATTCGTCGAGCGTGCGCAACTGTGCATTCTCGTGCTGAATCTCGCGCGGCGACACGTCGCCGAGCGGCTTCACCTCGACCTTGTCGATGACAGCGTCGAAGGCGCGCTCGCGTGGTCCGAAACGCTGACCAATCAGCACGGCCACGATCATGCCCTTCTGATACTTGTCGCTCTTATCGCCCAAACGGATCGTGACCGTCTTACGGCGACTCTTGATCTGGTCGGTGACCAGCGGGGAATAGAACATCAGCGCGTGCACGACCACCTCCAGGCTCTCGTCCCGGCATCCTATCGGGCAGACGCGGCAGACGAGCAGGCCACCGTAGACTTTCTGCGTGCGCCGACTCTTTTTTGCCGTCTCCGCGACGATGTTCGTGGACTCGCTGCTGTACCTCGCGATCGTGCCACTGTTGCCGTGGTACGCCAACCGCTTCGACTTATCGACCTTCGAAGTCGCGCTCCTGCTCGCCGCGTACCCGCTCACCTTCCTCCTGACCACCATCCCCGCTGGCTGGATCGCCGGTCGTGTCGGCCCACGGCGCGTGGTCATTGCAGGCACGTCCTTCTTCGTGTTTGCAACCGCACTGTTCGCCTGGGCGCCAAGCGGCGAAGTAATCATCATCGCCCGACTCCTGCAAGGAGTCGGTGGTGGAGTCGGGTGGGCCGCGGCGATGGCGTGGCTCACGGGCAACACCGCGCCAGAACGCCGCTCGCGCACGATCGGCGCAATCTCAGGCGTGCTCTCCGCGGGTGCGGTCGCGGGGCCACTCCTCGGCGCCCTGGCCGGCGCCACCTCTCCCGTGCTGGCGTTCTCGATCGCGGGTGCGATCGGCGTGGTCGCGATCATCGCAACGCTGCTCTCGCCCGTCGGCGTCGCGCTCCCGCGCGACCCGGCGCTGCATCACACGCTCTCGCGCCTTCTGCATCACCCGCTCGTACTCTGTTCACTCTGCTTAGCTCTCGCCGACGCGGCCAGTGTTGCCGCAATCGACTTACTTGCCCCACTCTGGCTGGGCGATCAGGGCGTTTCGACAACGGCGATCGGTATCGCGATTGCTGTGGGCGCAGTCCTCGGCATTGCCGCTGGCTGGGGCGCGGGGCGCGTTGGCGAGCGGGTCGGCTCGTTTCGTGTCGCGATGATTGGTGGTATCGGCCTCGCGTTGATGCCATGGCTCCTGGTCGCGCCATTACCGACGTGGGGCGTGCTGGCCGTACTGATCGCGATCGGTCCATTCTTCCCAATTTTGATGACGGGCATCTTTCCCCTGATGTCGATGGCAGCCGATGATCTCGGCCTTTCGCACGGGACGGCCAATGCACTCGCAAATATGGTCTGGTCGGCGGGCTTTGCCGTAACGCCACTGCTGGTGGCTCCGATTGCCGATAGTTTCGGCGACCAGACAGCCTACGCTGTGATTGGTGTGATCGTAGTCGTGTTGCTGATAACTGCAGCATTGATGCGGTCTCGCGCGCGAAACATGTCACTCTCGCACTGAGAGTGCCGGTTCCGATTTGCGCTTGGCGACGACCTCTCCTACTCTGCAGTTGGCACTCACCACCAGAGAGTGCCAACTGTTTCTACCCTTCTACCTACCGACCTGGAGGTCAGTATGAACCTCAAGCCGCTTGGCGATCGAATCATCGCCGAAGTGCTGGAGGAGGAGCAGACGACTGCCAGTGGCATCGTCCTCCCCGACACCGCTCAAGAGAAGCCCCAGCGCGCCCGCGTTGTGGCTGTTGGCTCCGGCCACTACGAACTTGGCCATCACATTCCGCTGGAAGTCCAGCTGGGTGACGAGGTCATCTTTTCAAAGTACGGCGGCACCGAGGTCAAGGACGGCCTGAAGGAATATCTAATCCTTCGCGAGTCCGACATCCTCGCCGTCGCTTCCAAGCCCGCTTCCAAGCCCAAGCCCGCTTCCAAGCCCGCCAAGGCCAAGAAGTAACTCCACCCTTCCACTGAACGAGGAACTAATTCCATGGCACATAAGGAAATTCGCTTCAATGAGGAAGCCCGCCGCTCGCTTCAGCGCGGCGTGGACATCCTCGCGGACGCCGTCAAGGTCACGCTCGGCCCCAAGGGTCGCTACGTCGTCCTCGACAAGAAGTTCGGCGCTCCCACCATCACCAATGACGGCGTCACGATTGCTCGCGAAATCGAGCTCGAGGATCCGTTCGAGAACCAGGGCGCACAGCTCGTCCGCGAAGTCGCCACGGCGACCAACGACGTTGCCGGTGACGGCACGACGACCGCCACCGTGCTGGCACAGGCAATCGTCCGCGAGGGCCTGCGCAACGTGACCGCTGGTGCCAACCCGATGGGCCTCAAGCGCGGTATCGAAAAGGCCGTCGAGCAGGCAGTCGCAAGCATCAAGTCGCAGTCGAAGGCGGTCTCGGGCAAGGAAGATATCGCCCGCGTCGCCACGATTTCGGCTCGCGACCGCGAGATCGGTGACGTCATTGCTGACGCCATCGAGAAGGTCGGCAAGGACGGCGTTGTCAACGTCGAAGAGGGCCAGACCTTCGGTCTCGAGCTCGAGTTCACTGAGGGCATGCAGTTCGATAAGGGCTACATCTCCCCGTACATGATCACGGATAGCGATCGGATGGAGGCCGTCCTAGACGACCCGTACGTCCTCATCGCCAACCAGAAGATCTCGTCTGTCAAGGACATCCTGCCCGTACTCGAGCAGGTCATCCAGAGCGGTCGACCGCTGCTGATCGTTGCCGAAGACCTCGAGGGCGAAGCTCTCGCGACAATCGTCGTCAACAAGCTCCGCGGCACCTTCACGGTTGTCGCAGTCAAGGCTCCAGGCTTTGGCGATCGGCGCAAGCGCATGCTCGAGGACATTGCGATCCTCACGGGCGGCGAGGTCATCACCGAAGAGATGGGTCTGAAGCTCGAGAACACCTCGATCGCTCAGCTCGGTCGCGCGCGTCGCATCGTCGTGTCTAAGGACCACACGACGATCATCGACGGTGGCGGCAAGGGTGACGACATCAAGGCTCGCATCAAGCAGATCAAGAGCGAGGTCGAGAACTCCGATTCGGATTTCGATCGCGAGAAGCTCCAGGAGCGCCTCGCGAAGTTGTCCGGCGGTGTCGCTGTCGTCAAGGTCGGCGCAGCTACCGAGACGGAGATGAAGGAAAAGAAGCACCGCGTCGAAGACGCGCTGCAGGCCACCCGCGCAGCCCTCGAGGAGGGCATCGTGCCGGGCGGTGGCGTCGCGCTGCTAAACGCAGCGAAGAAGCTGAAGTTCGACGGCCTAGCCGAGGACGAGGCAACGGGTGTGCGCATCGTTAAGCGCGCTCTCGAAGAGCCGCTGCGTCAGTTGGCATTCAACGCGGGCCTTGAGGGCGCCGTTGTCGTCAACGAGGTTCGCGCTGCAAAGGCGGGCTTCGGTCTGAACGTCGACTCCGGCGAGATGGTTGACATGGTCAAGGCCGGCATCATCGATCCCGCCATGGTCACCCGCTCGGCGCTGCAGAATGCTGCGTCGATCGCCAAGAACATCCTCACGACGGAAGCAATCGTCGTCGAGGCACCCGATAAGGCTGCCGGTGGCGGCATGGGTGACATGGGCGGCATGGGCGGCATGGGCGGCATGATGTAAGAAGGCGATTCGGGCTCTGCCCGGATTCCAGTTCGAGCTCGCTCGAACTGCCGCACGAACCAGAAGGGCCCCGGCTTCGGCCGGGGCCCTTCGTCGTTTCCGAAGCGATCCGCTGGTGGAGTGCAGTGAGGCGCGATCATGCCTGTCACACTCCTCGCATCACGACGAAGGAGGGTCTCTGATGGCCGATTGCACAATTCGCATCAAGAAGAACGGTTCCACGATGGTCAGCGGCTCGTTCGTCGTCGAGGACGTCGACGGCAATCCGTACACGATTGAGGGCGATATCTTCCTCTGCCGCTGTGGAGCGTCACAGACGAAACCGTTCTGCGACGGCTCGCACAGAGCAGTTGGTTTCGAGTCGGATCCGCACGTCGGCGGCTAGGTCAGTACCTGCTCGGCGCGACCAGCGTCGGGCGAAACTGCACAAAAGGACCCGGGTCCTTTTGTGCAGTTTCGCCATCGACCAGCGTCAACACAACGCACGCTCGGCACGCCAAACCATGAACGGTAGGCGCTCGTCGAGAAGTCCAGCGAGCGCCCAATCTGCCTCGCCACGCTGATCCGCCGGCGGGACACTCCAACCGTGCGTCCGCAACCACGCCGCCTGCGTCACGAGTTGCTGCGCCACCAGACCCAGTTCCGCTGCCGCGGCTGCGAGCACGCCGAAATCGACGTCAGCGGTTAGGTCCTGCGTCCCAGGTGCAGCAAGCGGGTCGCCACCCGGCTGGCCTCCGATGTAGGTCCGAACGGGTGGGCGGCGCCCATCGTGGATGTCGCTGCCCGTCCCGCCATAATCGATCAGCAGCAAGCGGCCGCACGCTAGGCTCTGAGCGAGCGCAGCGACAAGTTCAATCATGGCTGGACGCACGGCGTAGCGGGCGCCGACGCGTGGATCAACCGCAGCGCGCACGAGTGCCCCCACAGCCGGGTCGGCCGGGCCGAGCACTTCGCACAGTCGCCCGCTAGCGTCTGCATCGACAAAGACCTCATCCGGCCACTGCACGAGCCGCACCGGCAAGGCGTCGAGCAGCTCGTTCGCATACAGAAAACCAGGAGCGGGCTCAAGCTCGGCCGGGTGCTCTACCTGCCGCAGCGCAATGCCAGCGAGCTCTTCGCGTTGGCGCGCTTCGAGTCCCGCACTGCGCTCGATCAGCACAAGCTCGTGCGCGATCCCTCGCTCGGTTAGTCCGACCGTCACGCGCCGCGCCAAGCCGCCCGTGCCAGGCCCCGCCTCGGTCACGCGAAAGTCGCTCGGCCTATCAAGCATGTCCCAGGTGGCTGCTGCCTCCGCGATGATCGACTCTGCGAAGGCCGGATGCGCCTCGGCAGCAGTCGCGAAGTGACCACCCTGCCCAATCCCTGGGCCACGCGTATAGAACCCGAAGTCTGGGTCGAACAGTGCGGCCTCCATGTACTGCGCAAACGTCAATGGCCCCTCCGCACGAATACGCGCGACGAGCCGTGCCCGCAGCGTGCTCACGCCTGGCGGCACAACTCGCGCGTTAGGCAGGTCGGGCCACCATCACCCTTGAGCGAAATGTCGTGCCCCTGGTAGGCGTGCACCTCGACACCCTTGGCCTCCATGGTGCGACGGATCTTCGGATTGCCCTCGAGGACGACAACCACTCCAGGTGCTGTCGCGAGAATGTTGCAGCCCATCGTCTCGTACTCGTCTGGATCGAGACTAAGCACCTCAATGCCACGCTCATGCAGTTCTTGGATCAGCGTGACGGGTGCGAACGGCTCGAAAACAACGGCGAGGTCGTGCGCGATGGGCGAAATAAAGCTCATCAAGTGCAGCACGTGCGCGGCCCCACGATCGTGGGGCAGGTCGAAGCGCAGCGTACGTGCGCCTTCGACGGCGAGGATCTCATCGAGTTGGCGGTGCGCCTCCGCGTTGGTGCGATAGCCGCGCGCCACAGCGAGCGTCTGATGGTCAAGCCAGACCATGTCGCCACCATCGGCGGTCGCGGTCCCCGTCAGACGTCCAGCAATCGGAACCCCTGCCGCCTCGAGTGGCGCCACCATGCCGTCGCCTTCGCCGACACGCTGCGGTTTGGCGGACTGCAGGACGATTGCGCCCTGGCCGCAGACCCAGACCGGGTCACAGACGTAGACGGCATCGACCATGCCAGCGAGCGGTTCGGCAACGACTACCTCACAACCGAGTTGTTCGAGCAGCTCACCAAAGGCCTCGTGCTCGGCAATCAGCCGATCCGGGTCGGGCTGACGCCAGTCGGCTGCGGCAAAATCTCCCGTCGTGACGGGGCGGCGAATCAGCACGCGCCGAAGCGGATCAACCATGGACTGCACGCCGTAACGGGAAGCTTCAGACATCCCGACAGCCTACCGATTTCGTGATGGGGGGCGGATGCCACGTGGTGCGGGGATGGGCGGACGCCACAACCCCGCACCACGTGGCATCCGCCCCCCATCACGAAATCAGGGCGTGTAGGCATCGAAGCCGAGCGATACGACTGCCGTTGCGACCAAGGCAATCGGCATCGTGATCTTGAGAGCCAATTCCAGCCGGGGCCGCACCGAAACATGCATCGCCGCAAGCCACATCACAACGAAAATACCCATGCCGTAACGCGGCAGCGCGAGGTACGTTCCCGCCAGCACGGGCAGCACCACCGCCAGGGCGCCATACAACAAGTACTCGCTTGGCAGCCGCCTCCGCAATATGCCCTCGATCAGCAACAATCCCCACAGCATCGCGAACGCCGTATCGACGATATACATAAAACGTGACGGATCGTGCGTGCCGACATACAGACCCGCCAAGATCGCGGCCGGCATCGCCAAGACAAGCAACACGTTGACGCCACGCCCCCAACCCGCCGCCTGCGCCGTCTGCACCGCAAACGGATTGCCCGTGCGGTAATAGAGGTACGCCCCGAACGCGACATACGCAATCGGCAAAAGCAGCAATGGAATTAGGCGCACCACAAAGCGCCAACTGACCCGACGGTCGCAATCCTTCCAGATTCGCAGGCCCATCGAAGGCACAAGCAGAATGCCCGTCGGTCGTGTCAGCACCGCCAGCGTACCCATCAACGACGAGGCAATCACGCGCCGGTATTCCAACAAGGCGAACGTCGCAACCGTCACCAACAGGTAGAGGCTCTCCGTGTAGACCGACGAGAACAAGTACGCCGTCGGGAAGAACGCCGTCAACCAGATCACGCGTCGCGCCACGCGCTGCCCCGACCGGCGCTCGACCAAGCGGTACAGCACGATCATCGCGGCAAAAAAGCAGGCCGTTGAGATCAACACACCTGCCACCAACAAACTGACAGGGAGGTACGCGTGGACGTAGCGCACCAGCATCGGATAGAGCGGCGAAAACGCGACGCCATTGCCGTGTGCAACCGTCGGGTCATAGCCATAATCCGCAATGCGCTGGTACCAAGTCCCATCCCACGCGCCGAACGGCGCGAGCAGCGCCTCGCCGAGCGACTGATCGGGAGTCCGTCGAAGCAGACCAATCGCACCAACAACTGCAAACGTCAGGACACGCGAAAGTGCGCCAACCGCGACGGGATAGCGCCAACCAGCAAGGCGTGCAGGCCCCCTCGGCACGTCGGCGGTGGCAACGGCCATCGGGAACGCTAGGCGGACTCGGGCTTGCGCGCGATGACAGTAAAGATATCCCCAAAACTGACACCAACTGTTCGCTCTGCCAGACCGATGCGCTCGAGCACACGGTTCGCGAAGCGACCAACGGCGGGCGCGTACCCATCGAGACGCGACGCCAGGTAGGTCAGGCGAACCCGCCGCACATGGGTCGATACCTCGGCGATCTGAAAGCCCTCACGGCGCAGCATCTCGCACAGGGTCTGGCGCGAAAAGTAGACCAAGTGCATCTGCATGTACCAAGGCCAGCGCCTACCAAAAGCACGCGCAAAGAGCGACTCGACATCCATCGTCGAGATCACAAAGACGCCACCCGGGCGTAGCGCACTGTGGATCGCACGGATGTCGAGAGCCGGGTCGGGCAGATGCTCAATCACATCCCAAAGCGTGATGACGTCGTAACCGCCCTCGGGCAAGGGCGCATCCTCAATCGCACCACAATGCACATTGCCATTGATCCGCGTGCGCGCGATCTCTGCACCCCAACGCGACGGCTCAACGCCGGCAACGTCGAAACCAGCCTGTTCGGCCAGCGTCAGAAACGTCCCCACATGGCAGCCCACATCGAGTAGCTGGCCGGAGCGACGGTACTTCTGTACAAGCTCGAGACTGTCGGCGAACGTTTCGAGACGCCCCTGCTCTTCCTCGATGTACTCCTGATCCTCGACGTCGCCATAGTTCTCAACGACAGCCTCGTGGTGTGGGCGGGGATTCATGTAGACGAGATGGCACGAGCGGCACTCAACAATGCGGCCGTGTTCGCCAAACGCGCTCGACGTACAGGTGTAGTGCACGCGCGGATCGGCGACGCGCGTCCCCATCGTGTCTTCGATCTTGACGCGATAATCATCGGCTCCACAGAGCGGACAGTGCACATCGACCTGCGCCGATGGGCGCTTATCCTGCGCTGCCGTGTCGAGCTGATTCTCCGTCTTGTTCTTACTCATTTAGGTCTGCTCCCAAAGCGAGCGCTCAAGATTGGTGCGGGGAAGGGGCCAGCGAGGCGGTGGAGTTTGCCGGGTCGTGCGATCAGGCGTCCAACGACCCACCATGCAAAGATGGCGAGTGCGATGCCTGCGAGGATATCGGAAACGTAGTGATCCGCGAAGTACACGATCGTGAAGTACATCGCGAGCGGGTAGATGCAGAGCACATAGCCAAGGCGACGGCGCCAAGCCAGCGCAAAGATCGCGACGAGTGTCGAGTAGGCGGTATGCAGCGATGGCACGGCTGCGTAGGGATTCGGCAGCATCAGGCTCTCGATTAGCGACTTGCTGGCACTAATTGGAGCCGCGTCCGCCTGCGCATACCCGATCTTTGTCATCTCTGGCAGCAGCCCAATCTGCGAGGCGGCCCAAGGTGGTGCAGCGGGGAATACGAGGAAGATCAGTGCGCCCAGCATGGAACCACCAACGATCGTTAGGAGTGCGCGATAGTAGAGCGCTCGGTTTTCGAGCCAGATCAAGAACAGCAATGTGGGTGGCACGATGAAGTGCGCGCGGTTGAGTAGGCCGAGCGCATGGTCGTACCACTGCACCTGCCCCGTCCAGAGCCAGTCTTGCAGCACGACCGTGAGATTGCGGCCAAAGAAGAGATACTCGTCGAACTTGAGTTGCGGCATGTAGTACGGCTCGGGACGCAATATGTGCGCAACGCCTCGCATCTCCTCATAGATGAAGATGCCGATGATGAGTGGCAGAAAGTCGCGGATGTAGCCTTTGCCGAGACCCAAAAAGACTGCGGGCACGAGCAGTATCAGGAAGTACCGGTCGGGTGAGAGGTAGACGCCTTTGATCAGGATCATGCCGCCGAGACCAACGAGATAGCCGATCAGCACCACGCCGATGCGCGTGCGCGTCCAGAGCGGCTGTGTGGCCTGGAGGAGCTGGGCGCCGTCGGCGGTCGGGGAATCAGTTGGCGCCATCAGTTCGTTCTCCTACACAGGGTACTTCCCCTGCTTGCCCCGTGAGGCAACCAGGTTTAGGCCCCCGACGAAAGATTCTCTGATGCCTACTGCCACCTCTCCCACTGATCAGATCGCCGCATTGCGTACGGGAGTTGGTGTGATCGCGCCGCAGCGCGGCTTCGTGCACGTCGAGGGGGCGGGTGCGGAGGCGTTCTTGCAAAGCATGTTGTCGCAGGAACTCGTCGGTATGCGCGTTGGTGAAGCTCGCCGCGCCCTGCTCTTGACCACCAAGGCGCGCGTGCTCGCCGATCCGCGTGTGACGCGACTGACCGACGACGCGTTTCTGCTTGATCTCGAAGTGGTGGGTGTTGAGCCGCTCGTCCGCGAGCTGACGCGCTACCGTCTCGGCGCAAAGGTAGTCATCGAAGCAACCGCCGACTGGTCGCTGCTCTCGTTGATCGGCCCTGCCGCCGAGACGATCGACCTTCCGGGCCTGCGGGTCGAGTCGCGGCTCGGGACACTCCCGCGCAGCGACTTCCTGATCGCCACGCCCGATCGTGCGGATGCACTCACCACCGCCGAGACCGCGGGTGCCGTTGCGGTGGAGGCAGCCGCCGTGGACGCACTCCGGGTGGAGGCTGGCGAACTGCTGCTGGGTGCCGACGTCGACGATCGCTGGATGCCGGCCGAGGTGGGGCTAGTCGATGCGGCCGTGTCGTTCGACAAGGGGTGCTATATCGGGCAAGAGCCAGTTACGCGCCTCTATCGTCGAGGTCACGCCAATCGAGGACCACGCCGCCTGACGCTTTCGGCGCCCGTTCCCACGGGCGAAAGCATCGTCAGCGATGGACGCGATGTTGGTGTCGTGACGTCTCTTGCAGGGCCGCCGTGGCTCGACGTGTACCGCGCGATCGGCATCGTGCGTGTCAAGGTGCCAGACGATGCCTTACTGCAGATCGGTGTCGCAAGCGGCCGCTTGCTACCCGAAAGTGAATGAGGGCCCCGACAAATGTCGGGACCCTCATTGCTGGATGCGCCCGGGACGACTCGAACGTCCGACCTCTGCCTCCGCAGGGCAGCGCTCTATCCGCTGAGCTACGGGCGCGCAGCAAGCACGCAGGATACCGGAGACGCGGGGTTCGGCGCGCCCCTCAGTAGGGACGGACTCCGCCTTGGAAGTCAACGCGGCTTGCCATACTCGAGATTTTGACAACATCGCCCGTCTGCGGAGCGTTGATGTACTGGCCGCCGCCGATGTACATCCCCATGTGGCCGAGGTCCGCGCGAAAGAATACGAGGTCGCCGGGGATCAACTGGTCGTACGGTACGCGGGCACCCTCGTTCCACTGAGATCCCGTGTAGTGGCTCAGGCCCACGCCGACCTGCGCATAGACGTACATGGTCAACCCGGAGCAATCGAAGCCACTGGTTGATGCGCCACCCCAGACGTACGGGATGCCGAGGTACTGCATGGAAATCGAAACGGCCTGTGCGCCGATCGAACCATCGGTCGGGGGCAGTTGGATCGCAGCCGGCGTATAGGCGTCGACAGAGCCGCCGAGTGCGACCTCGCTATCGGCAGCATTGGCTGCGGCTCCTTGGGCGGCTGCGAGGGCGGCAATCGCTTGCTGCCGGAGTACTTCTTGGCGTGCTGCTTCTTCTTGGACGAGCACTGCAATCTCGTCTTCGAGCCCGAGGGCGAGGGACTGCGATTGTGCGATGCCTGCGGTGATCGTCGAGCGTTCGTTGGCGCGCTGCTGTCTGAGCGTGGCAGCCCGATCTTGTGCGACTGCGAGATCATGGCGTTGCCGTTTAAGTGTGCGTTTGTCTTGGGCAAGCCCTCCGATCAGATCGGCGGCCTGTTGTTGGGAGCGTTCGAAGAGTTCGGAGACCGCGAGGATGTCACTCAACGATTCTTGGCCAAGCACGGATGCGAGCAGATCGGGCTCGCCCATACGGTACGACTGCTGGAGCTTTGCTTCGAGTTCGGCCTGAGAGACCTTCATGTTATTCTCGGTGACCGCGATCATTTTCTTGTTAAAGGCGACGTCCTGATTGACTTCCTGGAGGTCGAGGACCGCCTTGTTGTAGCGCTCGATCGCTGGTTGAAGTTCCTCACCGAGGCGCGCCATCTCGGCGCGCGCAGCGACGGCCTGGGCGCGGCGGTCCGCAATGTCATCATTTGGCGCTGCTGCAACAGGCAGGGCAGCAACACAGGCGACGCCAACGATGACGAGGAGCGCGATAACTTGTCGGAGCAGTGTGGGGTGGCGGATCGTCAAATCGTTCCTGTGCAGTCGGTTCGCATCCCTGCCACGCTTTCCTGCCCGGCGTTCGAGACCGGGCCAGGGAGGGTGGCGTATGACGCAACCGAGTGGTGGGATTTCGGGAGTGCCCCATCGTACCATGGGATTTTTTGCTGTGCTTGTTACGGTTTAGCAACAGGCACAGCGATACAATCCAACGGTGATTACTGATACCAACGTTGCCAACTTATTGTGGGTGGCTGCGGCGCTCGTCGTACTGGCTGTTGCCGTCTCGTCGGTCGCCAACGTGTTGAAGCGCGGCCCGAAGACGTCGAACGTTCCTGTCGTCGGAGGCATTCTGAACATCGTGGCGGTCGTCTTATTCGGATTCGCTGTTGCCGTCGGGATCGGCTGGGTCATTTTCACGCAACTCTGAGGCCCACAACCCGCGCCAGTGATTGCACGCGCTGATATCGTGATTCACCGCATGGCGAGATAGCTCAGTTGGTAGAGCACGCGACTGAAAATCGCGGTGTCCCCGGTTCGAGCCCGGGTCTCGCCACTCTCGCGGCCGCAGGCGAAGGCGCGTCTCGTGCACTGCTACTGCGCAGTGATGCGCACCGGGAACTGCTTGAGCCCGTTCGTAAAGTTGGAACGTAAGCGACGCTCGGGTCCCGTCTGCTCGATCGACTTGAGCCGCGGCAGCAACTGCTCGTAGAGGACTTGGATCTCGAGCCGCGCGAGGTGCGTGCCGAGACAGTAGTGCGGGCCGCCGCGACCGAAGGCGAGATGCTCGTCTTGTTTACGGGTAAAGTCGAGCATGTGCGGATTAGCGAAGACTTCAACATCGCGATTGGCGGCAGCAAACCAGACAACGACGCGTTCGCCTGCCTTGATATCGATCCCGCGTAGCTCAGTGTCTTCGGTGGCTGTCCGACGAAAGTGCCAGACCGGCGAGGCGATGCGCACGAGCTCGTCGACCGACTGGGAGTTGACGCCGCCCGGCGCGCGGAACGCGGCAAAGGCGCGTTCATCGCGCATGAGTGCGAGCAGGCCGAGCGCAATCGACTGGCGCGTCGTCTCGTTGCCGGCCACGACGAACAGTGCAAAGTTGTTGTCGAGGTCGCGGTCGCCAAGCGGGCAGCCACCGATCTCCATGTTGGCGAGGATCGAGAGGACATCGTCCTTCGGCTCGACCCGACGCGCATCAATCGTCTCGCGCCCCAGCGCGCAGAGTTCGGTCGCGGCCTCGCTGCCAAACGGCAGGTACTTGTAGGCCTCGGCCTCAGGCGAGCCGGCGACAAACTTTGCAATCTCGGGGTCCGAGTCGATAATCATCCGGTCGCCCAGCTCGATAAAGCGATCCCACTGATTCTCGGGCAAGCCGAGCAGGGTGCCGAGCACGCGGATGGGGATGACGGCAGCGATGTCGTGCACGAAGTCGATGTCCTGCTTTTCGAAGGCCTCATCGAGAACGCCATCGACGATGGTACGGAGCTGTTCGGTGTAGCGGCCGATCGATTTCGGCGTGAAGTCGCGTGCGAACTTTCGGCGCCACTCGCTGTGGAGGGGCGGGTCGGTCTCCATGAAGTTGCGGCGCGCCTCGAGCACGTCGGGCTCGACGTAGCCGATGCGCGCGGATCCGCCGACGCCCGACGAGAACAGGTGTGGCTGCTTGAGAACGTGGAGGACATCGTCGTACTTCGTGACGCACCAGAAGCCGTCGCCATCTGGCTCGGGGTGCCGATAGACGGGCGCCTCGCGCTGCAGCCACTCGAAGACATCCCACGGCTCGCGCTCGACAAACATGCCGTGGTCGAGCAGGTTGAACTCGGGTGCTGCGGTCGCTGCCATCGGGGAGAACTCCTCTCGTCTGCGTTGAGCCTAGCGGATTGGATCCAAAATACAATAGGTCAATGCGGCTACGCTCGAGACCGCTAATACAAAGAGCATTCGTTTTGCCGTTATGCTCCCACCCATGCCGAAACTCAAAGAGGCGACCTATGCCGCTCGCCGTCAACACATTCTTGATTCCGCCCGTAACTGCTTTTCCCGCAAGGGATTCCACGCCGCATCGATGCTGGATCTCCAAGCAGAAGCCGGTGTCTCCGCCGGCGCGATCTACGTGTACTTCCCCAGCAAGGACGCCATCGTCAACGCGATTACCGCGGCGAACCTCGAACGCGTCACCGCAGTTATGACCGGCATTATCCACGCCACACCACATCACAGCTTGCGCGACGCATTGACGCAAGCCATCGTGGTCACCGAGAGCGTGATCGAGGGGCCAACCCGCGGCATCGCCTTCGACGTCTGGGGGGAAGGCATCCGTAACGAGCAGGTCGGAACCGCGCTGCGCCAGCACTTCGCCACCATCCGCAAGCTCTACGTAGAGCTTGCTCGCCGCGCGATCAAGAGTGGCGAACTGCCCAAAACCGCCGATCCGACGAACGTCGGGGCAGTGCTCTTTAGCCTTGTCATCCCGGGCTACTACACCCAACGCCTAGTGATGAAAGACATCACTCCCGAGTCGTACATCGACGGTCTGATGGGGATGCTCGGCAGCTAGGCTCGATTTCGTGATGGGGGGCGGATCCCACAACCGCGCGGATGGGCGGTTGTGGGATCCGCCCCCCATCACGAAATCGAGCCTGACTAATCAGCGACAGTTGAGACAGAACCGTGTTTCGCGGTAGGGTTCTGCTGTGGCGATCTCCACCCCCTCGGACCTGGCCGACATCAACCTGACCGATCTCGAGACCTTTGTCGAGCGGACTCCACACGACTGGTTTACTCGGCTGCGCGACGAGGACCCCTGCCATTGGCAGAAGGAGGAGAACGGTCGCGGCTTCTGGTCGATTACGCGGTACGAAGACATCCTCTGGATGCAGAAGGACACCAAGACGTTCTCGGCCGGCGTCGGCGGTACCAGCCTCGACGACCTCACACCCGAACAGGTCGAGTCGCGCATGTCGCTGCTCGACATGGACCCGCCACGCCACACGCGCCTACGCGCGCTCGTCAATCGCGGTTTTACACCGAAGGCCGTCAAGGTCTATGAGGATCGCGTGCGTGCGCTAATCCGCGAGATCCTCGTCGAGACGATGCCACGCGGCGAGTTCGACTTTGTCGAGAACATCTCGGTCGAACTACCAATGCAGATTCTTTCGGACATCATGGGCTCCCCATTGGAGGATCGCCACACGCTGATCAGTCTCGGCGACCGCCTGCTCGGAAACACCGAGCCCGAGTTTGTCGGCGAGCTCGTCAAGGATCAGTCCGACCTATCGCAGTACGCACACCTGCCGTTCTCGAGCCCCGCTGCGCTCGAAATGTTCGATTACGCGCTGGGTCTGAAAGAGCTCAAGCGCGCAAATCCGGGCGAGGATATCGTCACCATCCTGATCAACTCCGAAATCGATGGCGACACGCTCTCGGACCACGAGTTCAAGCTGTTCTTCCTATTGCTGATTACAGCGGGCAACGAGACGACGCGCCACACGATGTCGCACGGCATCAACGCGTTGCTATCGAACCGTGACCAGCTAGAGCTGCTCTGTGCGGATCCGTCGCTCGCTGGGACCGCAGCCGAAGAAATCATTCGCTACGCCACGGCCGTCCACCACTTTCGCCGCACAGCAACCACCGACATCGAGGTGCACGGCAAGCAGATCAAGGAGGGCGACAAGGTCGTCCTCTGGTTCACGTCGGCAAACCGCGACGGGCGCGTCTTCCCCAACCCCAACGGGTTCGACATTACGCGCACACCAAATAAGCACATGGCGTTCGGGCTCGGTGGCCCGCACTTCTGCCTCGGCTCGCACCTCGCCCGGCTCGAAATCCGCGTCTGGCTCGAGGAGCTCGTGCCCTACCTGCCGGATCTCTACCTCAATGGCTCGGTCGACCGAATGCGCTCAAACTTCTTTAACGGCATCAAGCGCGTGCCTGTCCGCTACACCGGCAACCAGTAGACTTTCGAGAGAATTTGTAGGAGAGGGATGAGGAATGCGCGCAGTACGGCTGCATAGCGGCGACACGAAGCTTCATCTTGACGAGATCGAGACACCCATTGCAGCGAGTGATGATGAAGTCGTCGTTAAGGTCTTGGGTTGCGGCGTCTGCTTCTCCGACATCCATGTCGTCGATGGCGCCTTCGGTGACAAGCCGCGCCCGCTGACTCTCGGCCACGAGGTGACGGGTTGGACACCGGAGCACGGCAACGTATTCGTCTACACGCCGTGGGGCTGTGGCACGTGCCGTTTCTGCGCGACGGGCAGCGAGATGATCTGTCCTGACAGTCACGAGGCCGGCCTGTTCGACCAGGGCGGCTACGCCGATTACATGCTGGTGCCGCACCGTCGCTACATCTTTCCGCTCGGCGATCTCAACCCGATCGACTCCGCTCCGCTCGGCTGCGGTGGTCTGACGGCCTTCCGCGCCGTGCGCCACGCATTGCCGTTTCTCGGCAAGGGCAAGCGAGTGCTCGTGTTGGGCGCTGGCGGCCTCGGCCAGTACGCCGTGCAGTACCTTGCGCTACTGAGCGACGCCGAGGTGCATGTCGGCGACCCCGATCCTGCCAAGTGCGCGACCGCGAAAACGCTCGGAGCGACCGAAGCGGCAGACCCCTCCGACCTCGACGGTCCGTATGCGGCAGTACTCGACTTCGTCGCAGCGCAGCAATCGCTCGAGAATGGCGTTCGTCTCGTCGATCGACAGGGGATACTGATCGCAATTGGACTCCACGGCGGCCGCGTTCCGTTCGGCTTTGGCGCGGTGCCGATGGAGGCACAACTGATGACGAGCGTATGGGGCTCGCTCGGCGACTTCAAAGACCTCGTGGCCCTCGCTCAGAAGGAACAGATTCGAAACGTCGTCGAGCGTCTGCCGCTCGAGCAGGCGCAGACCGCCCACGATCGCCTGCGCAAGGGCGACGTGCAGGGCCGCTTCGTGTTGGTGCCGTGATGATCCGACCCGCCGAGCCCTTTGGTGCCGATGCTCAACTGATCGAGGTTGCGCCGGGTGTCGAATTGAGCATCACCGACCGTGGGACGGGTCTGCCACTGATTCTGCTGCACGCCGTGTCGATGTCGGCCGCTTACTTCCATCCCGTCATCGACCCGTTTGTGGCGGCGGGTTTTCGTGTGATCGCCGTCGATTTCCGCGGCCATGGTCGCTCACCGCGCGTGGAAGGCGGGCATAGCGTCGGCCAGTATGCGGACGATGTCGACAGCCTGCTACGCATGCTGGAAATCGAGCGCTGTGTGATCGTCGGTTGGTCGATGGGCAACCTCGTTGCTTGGGAGCTGATGCACCGCCACGGGCGGAAACGCTTCGCCGCCCACATCAACATCTCGCAGGGCCCATGCGACCTGCAGAGCGACGACTTCCCGGATGCTTCGCTCTCGCTCGACGACATCCACGGTCTATTTGCTGCCTGCCAGGACGATTACCGGTCCGCGTTCGCCGAGTTCGTGCCGGCAATGACGATGGCGCCGCTCAGCGACGAGGACCTCGCCTGGTGCCTCGACGAGTGCGAGATGATTGGCGCGAATGCGGGCTGCGCGATTCTGCTCGCGCAAACGTTGTACGACGCCCGCCCGGCGATCGCCAGCGGCACGGTGCCGACGCTCAATCTCTGGGGTGCCGACGAGAAGCTGATCCTCGTCAAGATGGGTGAGTGGTGCACGGCGAACATTCCCGGATCTGAACTAATCGTGTTCGAGCACTCAGGACACTGCCCACAGTTGGAGGAACCGACACGCTGCGTCACGACGGTGACGGAGTGGCTCAGCAAGACGCTCGCGTGAGTCGACTGTACTAGCTGATGGGTATCACCATCCTGCTCGGCATTGCCGTCGCGGTTTGTTGGGGACTACCAGACGTTGCGTTGGCGCGTGCGACGCGTTCGGTTGGGCCGACCGCCACCGTCATTGGCGCTATCGCGATCGGGCTTGCGGTGACGTTCCCGCTGGCGTTCTTTGTTGACCTGCCGGATATCTCACTGCGTGGCGCTCTTCTGGTCGTGCTGATGGGTACCCTGACATTGATCGGCTACCTCGTGGCGTTCAGTGCCTTCCGCGTCGGCAAGGTCAGCGTGATCGCGCCGATCATTGCTTGTGAGGGGGCGGTTGCAGCAGTGATAGCGATCGCTTTCGGCGAGTCGATGGATCAGCGCGTGCTGGTCTTCCTCCCGGTTGCTGTGATCGGCGTGATATTGGCGGCAATGAATGGCAGCAGCGAGGGCAACGGCGGCGTCATGCGTGCGTCGATCGCAGCAGGTATCTGGGGGGTCGTCCTAGTCCTGGCTGCTCCGGTGGCGGACGAAGTGGGGGTTGTCTGGGCTTTCCTGCTTGTGCGCCTCGTCGCGCTTTTGTTCGCTATCCCGCTCGGGATTCGCGCTGGTGTCACGCTGAATGCTCGACTCGACTGGAAGAACGTCGCGATCTGGGGTCTGGGCGATTCGGCCGCCTCGTTGCTCTACGTCGTGGCCGCTGACCGTGGCCCGGTCGCTCTCGCCGGCGTGCTCGCTGCGCAGTTCGCAACCGTTGGTGCCATCGCTGGCGTGCTGATCCTGAAGGAGCGACTCCGAGCGCGCCAGTGGGCCGGCATCGTCATAGTGATCCTCTCGGTGACGGCGATCGCGGCCGGCAGTGCGCTGTAGCCAAGCGAGATTTCGGGGTGGGGTCAGGATTTCGGGGTGGGGGGCGGACGCCACATCCGCGGGGTTGTGAGGTCCGCCCCCAAGGCACCGCGCATGTAACGGTTGTGGCGTCCGTGGAGGCGGACCTCACAACCCCGCGGATGTGGCGTCCGCCCCCCACCCCGAAATCTCACATCCCGTGCCAATCGCACATGTGGTTTGCGACGTTCGCGGGAATCACTTCGGCCGGATAGTACTTCTTGTAGAAGTCGAGGTCGAGGTGGTGGGCCTGATACCAGACGGTCATGCACATCGGGTCGATCGTGGCCGGGAAGCGACCATAGTTGTCCCAGATGTAATTGCACATCACTTTGGTGGCGGCGATCGCCTCGTCGGTCGGGCGTGGCATCTGATCTATGACCTTACGATTCGTCCACGGAATCGGACGCGTCGGATCGGTAAAGAGACCCTTCTTGCCCCAGCGAATATCAATGACGCTGTCGACAGCCTTGTCCATGTTCTTGTAGTACGGCGGGATAGCGCCCTCAAAAACGCCCTTCAGACCAACGGGCACCGACTCGCCCGCCCCAACAGGGGCACCGTCAGGAATCTTGTGCATCTCGAAGCCAAGCGATCCGCACGGCCCCTTCCCGCCAATCTCCTTCCAATACTGCTCGCCGCCCATCGTCACGCGACCCTTGCCGCCGCTAAACGGATACCCGCCGAGGCCCATGGCCTGGGTTGCGAGCATCAGGTTGCCGATCATCAGGCCCTGCTCCGTACCATTGGCATCAACCATCTGCCAGCGCTCAAACTCCCAGAAGTCCACGGCATGCGCCGGGTCGAGTAGACCCGAATCGACGAACTCGCGCAGCGGGTCGTTGCCGAGGTGCGGATCGATCAGGTAGTAGCCGTGCGGCTTGTCGAAGTACAGCAGCATGGCTGTGATCGACTGGCGCGTAACGTCCGAGATCGGCATAAACAGCGTGGTGCCGTCCGAGTTCGGAATCTTGTGGTTGAAGGCGAACAGGTTCGGACGATCCTTGGGGATCAGCAGACGCGAGTCCTGCAACTTCGTCGCTCGGCGATACAGCTCGTTCGGCGCGTCGGGCGCCATCAACTGGTTGTGCCGCTCGGGTCGCACATCGCGCTGGGGGAGCGCAAAGACGCCATCATCATTCGTCCAGAACAACTCGACGTTGTGGTTGGCGAGCGGCGACGGGTAGGTGCGACCGGTAAACGACCCGATCTTGTCACCACTTGTCGAATCGCCGTCCTCGTCGAGGAACGGCCACTCCTCCGTGGCGATACCCGAGATACCCGTGCCGGCGGCGACGAGGATTGCCTCCTCCTCGTAGGCGAGCGGAATCGGATCCTTCTCCGACTTGAAGGCCAGCGGGCCGGTCAGTTCGACGCCGAGGGCGAAGCGGCGCGAGCGGCGCGAGAAGATCGCATCGAGGGCCGGGTAGGCACGCATCTGAGCCAGCGCGCCGGGGTGTACGGTCGGTCGCGGCGACAGCTTGCGGCGGCGCTTGACCTGCTTGGCCGACTTAAACTTCGGAGCCGCCTTCGCAGCAACCCTCGGAGCCGCCTTCGCTGTTGCCTTGGCAGCGACTTTCGGCTTGGCAACGGGCTTCTTGGGCTTTTCAGCAGCGGCCATGATGAGTCCTTTGGTCAGACGATCTTGAGATAGCGGTCGTAGTCCCACTGCGTCACTGTCGTGATGAAGGCGGTCCATTCGGCCTCCGAGATCACACACAGATCATGGACTGCGTCGGCCCCAAGGATTTCGCAGATCACTTCGTCAGAGCGCAATGCGTGGACGGCCTCGATCAGCGTCATCGGGAGACGCTCACCGGCGTTATAGAGGTTGCCGGTCATATACTCGCCCGGATTCGCTTTGCTCTCGATACCAGCGCAGACAGCAGCAAGCATGCCAGCGATTGCCCAGTACGGGTTGGCGTCGGAGGCTCCGGTGCGCAGCTCGACACGCGTCGAACTCGGCGTTTCGACGAGGGACCGAATCGCGCAGGTGCGATTGTCGCGTCCCCAGGTCGCGGTCAGCGGTGCGAAACTACCATGCTCAAAGCGCTTATAACTATTGACGGTCGGCGCGCCCGGCAGGGTTATACCTGCAAGGTGCTGCATCATGCCGCCGATTGCCCAGCGCGCAGTCTCAGATTCTGCTCCATTGACAGGGGCAAACAGGGGTTGATCGTCGCGCCACAGCGAGAGGTGTAGATGCATCGAGCAGCCCGACACTCCGTTGTACGGCTTCGCCATGAAGGTCGCGACCATATCGTGACGACGCGCCACCTCACGGAGGCCATACTTCAGTCGAAAGGCTTGGTCGGCAGCAGACATCGCAGGGTGATGGTTGAGGTTGACTTCGCATTGGGCGGGGCCATACTCGATGTTCGACCCTTCGACCTCGACGAAGCCATTGAGGCCATGCAGGAGTTCGCCGAACGCGGGATCGAGTTCGTTTGCTTTGGCGAGCGAGTAGCACTGGACGCCGTCCGTTTGTGGCGTCGCGTCGTCGTGTACGAGGTAGAACTCGAATTCGACCCCGATCGATGCGGTGTAGCCGAGCCCGGCGAGACGCTCGATGACGCGCTCGAGCACGCTTCGTGGTGCCGTGCGGACTCGCTCTCCGTGTTCGTTCTGGAGGTGGCCTTGTACGAATGCGACGCCCTCGCGCCACGGCAGTCGATAGGCCGTTGTCAGGTCGGGAATCAGGAAAAAGTCGGGATAACCCGCTTCCCAACTACTCGAGCGACAACCATCGAGCACGTCCCCGACGTAGTTCCATGTCAGCGCAGCGTCAGCAAAGGCGATGCCTTTTGCCAGCCGCTTGACAAACACCGCGGCGGGGATGCGTTTGCCACGCGGATAACCCTGGTGGTCCGCCCAGGCCACCTCGACCTCGCGAATCTCGCCCTGCTCGATCAACTTCAACAGATCAATTACGCCAGCGCCCATGGATCAGGCCTCCTCTCTCGGTCCCGCTCAATGGGGAACTGTGTGTGTCGCGCAGGATACCTACGATGCCACTTTGGCGACACGGATCGGCATCGTCTTGAGGCCGTTGGCGAAGTTCGTGCGCAGTCGTGTCGTTGGTCCGGTCAATTCGAGGCGGAGTCCCCGGTCGAGCACGGCAGTAAAGAGCGTCTCGACCTGCATACGTGCGAGGAAGGCACCGAGACAGAAGTGTGGTCCACCACCACCGAAGACGATTTGGGCGGAGGCGTCGCGTGTCACATCGAAGCGGTCGGGGTCGTCAAAGACCTCTTCGTCGAAGTTTGCGCTCGTGTAGTACATCATGACCTTGTCACCCTTCTTGATCGTCGTACCGCGCAACTCGACATCCTCGGTGGCGGTGCGACGAAAACAGTAGATCGGTGTCGCCCAGCGCAAGATCTCTTCGACGGCGCCTTTGATCAGTGAGCGGTCGGCTTCGAGCAGGTCGAGCTGGTCGGGGTGTTCGATGAAGGCGAGCATGCCACTGGCGAGCGAGTTACGCGTCGTCTCGGTGCCGGCAAAGACGAGTAGCTGGCAAAGGTTGACGAGTTCGGAATCCGTTAGTCGGTCGCCTTCCCACTCGGCCTGGACGAGCCGCGTGATCAGATCCTGCTTCGGCTCGACGCGCCGCGCCGCGCAGAGATCGCGCGCATAGTCCCACAAGTCGAGCGCGGCGGGGCTACGAAATGGCAATTGGTGTGGCTCGAAGCCGCGGGCGCGAGCGCGCTCGTACGCCTCGGGTGGCGGGGCGAGGTCGGGATCGTTGATCGCGACGAGTTGGTTGGTGAGCTTGGCGAGGTAGTCCGCGTCGGCTTCGGGTGCACCAAAGATTTCGACAAAGACGCGGATTGGCATCATCTCGCAGACATCCTTGACCCAATCGCCTTCGTCACGCTCGACAACGTTGTCGAGCAGTCGGTCGGCGATCGCGCGCGCGTGGACGCGATACTCCTCGACCATCTTGGGTGTAAAGAGCGGACTAATGATGCGGCGCAGACGCGTGTGATCCGGCGGATCTGTCTCGATCATCGAGCGGCGCATATCCATATCCTCGGCGTCGATCTCTTCGTAGTAGATGAAGCGTTCGGCAGACGAGAAACGTGCCGGGTCTTTGGAGATCGCCACAACATCCGCATGCTTTGTGATAGCCCAAAAGCCGGGGTCGGGTGCGGTCTCCGGGTGCCAGTGCACGGGATCGTGTTCGCGTAACAACCGAAACGCCGCGTACGGCACTCCTTGGGCGTAGACCTCAATACTCTTGACGTCGATATTCGAGAGATCAAGCGTGTCCTGCAAATCCACTACCTCCTCTGCGGATAACGTTACCGGCTCGCGTAAATCCGTGGGGAACTGTGTGTGTCGCACAAAATACCTACGGTGCCACTTTGGCAACACGGACCGGCATCGTCTTGAGGCCGTTGGCGAAGTTTGAGCGCAGTCGTGTCGTTGGTCCGGTCAATTCGAGGCGGAGTCCCCGGTCGAGCACGGCAGTAAAGAGCGTCTCGACCTGCATACGCGAGAGGAAGGCACCGAGACAGAAGTGTGGTCCACCACCACCGAAGACGACTTGGGCGGAGGCGTCGCGTGTCACGTCGAAGCGGTCGGGGTCGTCAAAGACCTCTTCGTCGAAGTTTGCGCTCGTGTAGTACATCACGACCTTGTCACCCTTCTTGATCGTCGTACCACGCAACTCGACGTCCTCGGTGGCGGTGCGGCGAAAACAGTGGATCGGTGTCGCCCAGCGCAAGATCTCTTCGACGGCGCCTTTGATCAGTGAGCGGTCGGCTTCGAGCAGGTCGAGCTGGTCGGGGTCTTCGATGAAGGCGAGCATGCCGCTGGCGAGCGAGTTACGCGTCGTCTCGTTGCCGGCAAAGACGAGTAGCTGGCAGAAGTTGACGAGCTCGGAATCCGTTAGTTGGTCGCCTTCCCACTCGGCCTGGACGAGCCGCGTGATCAGATCCTGCTGCGGCTCGACGCGCCGCGCCGCGCAGAGATCGCGCGCATAGTCGAACAAGTCGAGCGCGGCGGGGCTACGAAATGGCAATTGGTGTGGCTCGAAGCCGCGGGCGCGAGCGCGCTCGTACGCCTCGGGTGGCGGGGCGAGGTCGGGGTCGTCGACCGCGGCGAGTTGGTTGGCGAGCTTGGCGAGGTAGTCCGCGTCGGCTTCGGGTGCACCAAAGATTTTGATAAAGACGCGGATTGGCATCATCTCGCAGACATCCTTGACCCAATCGCATTCGTCACGCTCGACAACATTGTCGAGCAGGCGGTCGGCGACCATACGCGCGTGGACGCGATACTCATCGACCGTCTTGGGTGTAAAGAGCGGACTAACGATGCGGCGCAGACGCGTGTGCTCCGGCGGATCTGTCTCGATCATCGAGCGGCGCATCTCCATCGACTCAGCGTCGATCTCTTCGTAATAGATGAAGCGCTCGGCAGACGAGAAACGTGTCGGGTCTTTGGAGATCGCCACAACATCCGCGTGCTTTGTGATGGCCCAGAAGCCGGGGTCGGGTGCGGTCTCCGGGTGCCAGTGCACGGGATCGTGTTCGCGCAACAGCCGAAACGCCGCGTACGGCACTCCTTGGTCGTAGACCTCAATGCTCTTGACATCGATATTCGAGAGATCAAGCGTGTCCTGCAAATCAACTACCTCCTCTGCGAATAACGTTACCGGCTCGTGTAAATCCGTGGGAAAGTGGCTAGAAATCGCGTATTTTTGCATGCCGGTAACAAAAAGGAATTCGTGGGAAGGGTTGCACTCCGACCGCTAGAAAGAGTAGGCTTCGCATCGTCCTGCAGACGGAGTAGTTTCCGGCTGAGGAGAGGACCTAATAAAGGAGAGGATCTTGGCTACCGATTCTGGGGGCACGCCCCCTGCAGATTCTGGGGGAACGCCCCCTGGTGTCGACATCGTTAATCCGATGACGGGCCAACACCATTTGGCGAAGGGGGCCTTGAGCACACAGCAAGTGTTGTTTTGCTGCGTCACGGGTGCGGCTCCGATTGCGGCCATGATGTTCAATGGTCCCGTCGGTATTTACGGCGCAGGCTGGGCCGTTCCGGGTGCCTTCATCATCGCCACAATCGTCTTGACGATTTTCTCGGTCGGTTATATCGAGATGGCGCGGCGTGTCACGGCCGCGGGCGGTTTCTACTCGTTCGTCTCGCATGCCTTCGGCAATATTCTCGGCATGGGTACGGCAATGCTGATGGCGTTCAGCTATCTCATATTCTCAGCGGCAGTGACGGGCGTGACGTCCTATTTCGCCGTGTCGACCATCAGTGAATGGTTTGGTGTGGATGTCCCCGTCTGGGTTTTCTTGTTCGGCACGATCATCCTGATGGTGGCGTTTACGTTCTTCCACATTGAGATCACGGCTAAAATTCTCGGCGTTGCACTGGCCTGCGAGTTGCTTGTGCTGCTGGTCTTTGGTGCGGCAATAATCGTGCAGGGTGGTGGTCCCGACGGGATGGCGTGGAAGGCGCTCAACCCGATCGAAGTATTCAATGGCAACAGTATGGCGATCGCCGCTGGTGCAACGGGCATTGCCTTGTTTGCCGCTTTCTGGTCATGGGTTGGGTTCGAGATGGCCCCGAACTATGCGGAGGAGGCGAAGGAGCCCAAGAAGATTATGCCTCTCGTGTTGTACTCCTCAGTGATTGGGCTCGGAGTGCTCTACGTTTTCGTGATGTGGACGTTTGTTGCGGGTGCAGGCTATGCCCGCACAGGGGAGCTCGTTAATCAGCAGTTTGCGGGCGAGATCGGCTCGATCTTCTACCCGTTGGCCCAGGAGTACTTTGGGCGACCATTGGTGTGGGGCTTCCAATTGTTCATCGTGACGGGCTCGTTTGCGTGCCAGCTTGCGTTCTTCAATACGGCTTGCCGCTACATGTTCTCGATGGGTCGTGAGGGTGTCTTGCCGGCAGCGCTCGGCAAAACGCATCCGAAGCATCACAGCACGCATGTCGCGGGTGTTGTCGCCGGTATTTTTGTGGCGATCTGGGTCGGCGCGTTCTTCTTGTACGACTCGACAACGCTTGGTGCCCTGATCAAGCTCGGTACGTGGAGCCCGCTGCTCGGTGTTTCTGGCCTCCTCGCCATCCAAGCACTGGTATCCGTTGCGATTATCTACTACTTCTTGACGAAGGCGAAGGATGGCTTCCACTGGCTCAAGACGCTGGTGGCACCGATCGTCGCTACGGTTACACAGCTCTATGTGGTGTATCTGCTCATGAAGTACCGTGGCGATCTGTCGGCGGCTGCTGACGTGCCGTTTATCCAGTACCTCTGGGCCTGGCCGATCATCGTGTTTGCGATTGGTGTGATCATTGCGCTGATTTTGCGCTCGAAGAATCCGAAGAAGTATGCGGGTATTGGCCGCTACCTCCACGAGGACGTTCCGTCCTCGTAATGGGCTAACGCGCCGCCGGTCGCTGGGGCTTCGGCCTCCGCGACCGGCGGTTTGTGCGTTGTATGCTTCTTTTGATGACTTCCACGACTGACGACCTCAGCCAGATCGATATCGCTTCGCCCGAGTTGTGGGAGGAGGCGGTTCCACATGCGGAGTTCGCGGTGCTGCGTGCGCAGTCGCCCGTGCATTGGCATCCAGAGCCGGCACCGAATAAGGGTTTCTGGGCGATTACGCGCCACGAGGACGTGGTTGCTGTGTCGAAGCACCCGGCGCTCTACTCGTCGGGTGCGGGGCTCACGACGCTCGAGGAGGTCGAGCCCGAGGCGCTCGACGCGCGGCGTAGCCTAATCGATACGGATGCTCCGGATCATCAGCGTCTGCGTCGGATTGTTTCGCCGTTGTTTACGCCGAAGGCCGTGGCGGAGTTCGAGGCGTATGCACGTCAGACGGCAGGCGGGCTGCTCGATGCTGCGCTCCCTCGCGGCGCATTCGATTGGGTGCTCGATGTCGCGGAGCCATTGCCGATCACGGTCTTGATCAATATTCTTGGTGCGCCACCCGAGGATGCCGATCGGATGATCGAGCTCTCGAACCAGATGATCGCAATCGACGATCCGGATTATGCGCCCGATTATTCGAGCCTGCCCGTTGGCGTCAACCCGAAGCATCTGCCCTTTAGCAGCCCCGCTTCGTACCACGTCTTCGAGTACGGCCGCAAGCTCGGCGAGGAGCGCCGCCAGCATCCGCAGAACGATCTTGTCTCGCGGCTCGTACACGCCGAGGTCGATGGCGAGAGTCTGACGGACGATGAGTACTGCAATATGTTTCAGATCCTGATCCTGGCGGGCAACGAGACGACGCGTACGACGCTGACGCACGGTATGCAGGCGTTTATCGACCACCCGGAGCAGCTCGAGTTGCTGGTCAATGATCCGTCTCTGATGGATTCTGCGGTCGAGGAGATCCTTCGTTGGGCGACGCCGGTGATTTATATGCGGCGCACGGCGCTCGAGGACGTCGAGCTTCGTGGCCAGCAGATCCGCAGGGGCGATAAGGTCGTGATGTGGTACATGTCGGCGAATCGCGATGAGAGCGTGTTTGATGATCCATACACGTTCGATATCACGCGCCAGCCGAATCCGCATCTCGCCTTTGGGGGTGGCGGCCCGCACTTCTGTCTCGGCGCTTGGCTCGCCCGTCTACAGATCCGTGTGCTGTTCGAGGAGTTCCTCGCCCGCGACGTGCGCCTCGAGTCGGCTGGTCCGATCCGTCGTGTGCGCTCGAACTTTGTGAACGGCGTCAAGTCGATGCCCGTTCGCGTCGCATCCTGACGCGTCTGCCCAAGCCAAAAACGACGCGCGCGGACATAATGGGCCCGGGCCCACCATGTCCGCACTAGATTGGCTTAAAACCACATGCCCGAACGCGCAACACCGCACCACTACAGGAAAAGAGGTGTGGACATGGTGGGCCCGGGCCCATTATGTCCGCGTTGACGCATCACGCACGATGTCTGCGCGCGCGACGTGCACCTTGGAGGGGTGCTGCGTCAGTCCTCGACGATCGAGATCGAGCCCGTCGGGCACTCGTCGCAGAGTCGCCGGGCGACGTCTAGTTCAACTCTGACGCCAGTGACGTGCGAGATGCCGTCGTCGCCAAGCTCGACGGCCTCTTCTGCGATCTCCTCGCACTTGCCGACACCGACGCAGGTTTCGGGATTGATCGTGATGAGTACTTTCATGGGGCCGTCTCCTTAGTCACATTGACGGTATCAAGACGAGCCGGCCATCAACATCTCCGGCTTTGATGCGGCGGTGCGCATCGGCTGCTGCGTCGAGCGGCAATCGTTCGACGCGGTATTGCAAGTCGCCTCGTTGGGCGAGATTGACGACGGCGGCGATGTCATCGCGCGAGCCCCACATTGACTGCGTCCACCACGTTTCGTGCGGGACGAGCGAGAAGCCAAACGGGATGTGCCCGCCGTAGGCGCCAACATTGACGACGAGCCCGCCGCGACGGATGATCGAATTGCAGACCGCGAGCGTTTCGTTCGCACCGACGTAGTCGAAAACGCAATCAACGGGTCCCTCCAACTCGGCTGTGTCGCAGACCTCGTGTGCCCCCAATTCGAGCGCTCGGGCACGCTTGCTCGGACTCGTGTCGGCGACGATGATCGTCGCGTCACACATCGCGCGGAGGTACTGGATGCCGAACTGGCCGAGCCCGCCCGCGCCGATCAGTACGCACGTCGCACCCTTCGGCAGCCAGTCGAGCGCCTTGCGCGTGCAGCGATATGGCGTTAGCGAACTGCAACCGAACGTCGCAGCAAAGGCGGGGTCGAGGTCGCCAATTGGGAAGAGGTACTTCGGGTGGGGTACCTGCATGTACTCGGCATAGCCGCCGTCGTGCACGAGGCCTGCCTCTTTGACGGAGTCGCAGAGCTGCTCTTCCGTTGCGTCGCAGTAGCGACAATCGCCGCAACCCCATGGCGCGTAGACGACACAATTGCCGTCCGCGGTCTCGACAACGACCTCGTGCCCCATCACCAGTGGCGTTGGCAGCTTCGGCCAGCGCCCTTCGGCGACATGCACGTCCGAATGACATACGCCCGCTGCGACAACCTTGAGCGTCTGCGCGTCGGGACCCATCGGCGCGGGCATCGCTCGCTCCTCGATCACCAGGTCGGCGTTGAAGGCCGGCAGGACGACGGCGCGATACGAATCGGGCAGGCTCAAGCAGGCTCCTTCGTGATCTTTCCGAGCCCTGCCTGGAGCCGCGCGGTGCCGTGCACATGCACCTCCATCAGCGTGCGTGCGCGTGTTGCCTTGCCCGCGACGATGGCGCGCACAATCTCGGCGTGCTCACGATCGGCGATGGCGAGCACCTCGGCCGTGACCGGCAGAAAGAGGCTGATCCGATAGGCCTCAGCACGCAGTTTGGCGATGCGCGAGACGAGTCGTGGCGAGCCAGAGGCATCGCCGATGACAAGGTGGAGGAGTGCGTCGCGCTCGCTCCAGGCTTCGAAGGGTTGCATGCCAAGCATGCCCTCCACAATCGATTCGAGGAGCGCACACTGCTCTGTGGTGGCGCGTTCGGCCGCAAGTGCTGCCGCCCCTCCTTCGACGACTGCGCGTTCGGTCGCGAGATCCTCGAGCGAGTCGGCATCTGGCGCGTCAGCCTTGGGCAGCAGCGTCTCGGCGGCACCGGCGGTGATAAACGTGCCACCGCCCCGGCCGCGTCGCGTCTCGATCAGTCCAGCGCTGCGCAGCACCACGAGCGCACTGCGGAGCGAGACGGCCGAGATGCCAAGCGCCGCTGCGAGCTGCATCTCGGACGGCAGCCGGTCGCCTGGCCGAAGCAGGCCGAGGCCGATTGCCTCGCCGAGCCGAGCAACGGTCTCGGCGACCGCTCCGGCTCCACGGACGGGCGTGTACACCGTCCGGTCGACGAGTCGCCGAACGGTCTCACGCTCGGTTTCGGATGCGGCGCGACTCACGCCGTATTGACGTCGACGGCCGCGACTTCGATGATCTCTTCGAATTCGTAGCTGTCATGCGCCTCAGCCATGTGTTGGTTGACCTTCTCAATCAACTCGTCGATGTCGTCAGCGGTAATGGCAGCATCGCACTCGTGCTCGTTACAGGTCCATTGTTTTGCCATGATCAGCCGGCCTCCACGCCAATAACGAAGTCGATGTTGGGATCGAGGATCTGGTCGATCAGTGTCTGATCGGCGTCGATGCCGAGCTCGCGGCAGCGATTCTTATAGTGACGCACCTTCTGCGTCTGGTACTTGTCGAGATTCAACCCGGGCACGGAGCGCTGGTACCCGAGCATGCCGACGGCGTTGCCGCGGTAGAGCTCGATCATTTCGTGGACGAGGTCGCCGTATTCGGGGTTCTCGTCGATCAGTTCGCGGCACGCTGTTGTGCCGAAGGTGATGTGGCGTCCCTCGTCGGCGATGATCTGTTTGAAGCCGTGGCGCAGTGTCGGCAGTGCGTTCCAGATGTCGCAGATGTCGATCACCATTTCGTACGACGGCATTGTCAGGACGCCTTCGACCCACACGTTGTAGAGCGTCGCGAAGCGCACGAAGCCCTTCTCGATCTCTTTGAGGTCGCCCGCGTGGCAGGCTTCGAGCAGTTTCTGCCCGTAGAACGGCAGGCCTTCATAGACGGGCTCGCCGGTCGTGAAGCGGCCGGATGGGTCGGTCGTCTTTTCGTGGTCGACCCAGTAGGGACGCAGTTCGTCTGGCTCGACGCAGTCGATTACTTTGTCGTGCCAGATCGCGAAGAACTGCGAGTGGCGTGCCTCTTCGAGCATAAAGGTCGAGAGGTACATGACCCAGTCGTACTTGCCGAGCATGTGCGCGGCATAAATCATCGGCAAGAGTTCGTCGGTAACTTCTTGCTCACCGGCGAGGAAGCGCACGGTGATCATCAAGAGGCCCTTCTGCTGCTCGGGTGTAAGCTTCTCGAAGTCGGCGCGGTCTTGCGTGTAGTCCCATTCGTCCGGGTCCCACATCTTGCGTAGTGCCCGCTCGTATTTGCGATAAATCGGTCCGGCCATCATGTCACGTGTAAAACGCAGCCGTGACTCCAGGGTGCGCTCTGGCAGGTCCTCGATGGTCGACATAACTCTCCTCGGAATCGTAGAACAATAAAACCACATGTAATAGTACTGATCGCGTCGGCGAAGTCAATAGAGCGGACGCCACATCCGCGCGGATGTGGCGTCCGCCCCCCTTGACCCGAGCCGGCCCTAGGCGTCGGGTCGTCCGTGGTCACCGGTAAGGTACAAAAGTAGCGATGTCTGGAGGAGTCGACAGATGAAAACAGCGGGGGCCGACACGCGGGCTGCCACCGTCCTGATGGCGCTGACGTACGCCGTTGCCGCGGCCGGCATCGGTTTCGGGTTCAGTGCACTCTCGGACGCGGACCCGGATCTCGGCCTCGCCACGCTTCTCGCGGTTGGCGCTGGGGGCATCCTGTCGTTCGTCCGCCATGCGGTCTTCCATCGCGCGGACGCTGCACGGATCGGTTGGACCGCAGAGCGCACGAATCCTTTTCAGATTGAGGTCGGCCTGGCGAATCTCGCCTGGGGTCTCTTCGCGGTCCTCGCGGTTGCGCTCAGCTGGGGGCTTGCTGCCGAGGCTGCCGGATTCATCGTGTTCGGGCTCTATATGGGCTCCGTCGCGATCTTCGAGGTCGTAATCTCTCGCGGCCACAACGCCCGCCCGTGGGTCCAGGTCATCCCATCCGTCGCCTTCGCCGTGCTGCTACTGGTGATCGGCGTGCAGGGCATGAATGCGGCCGGCTAGTCGTTCCGCCGTATCATCCGCTCAGCACGTCCCCGCCCCCGTAGCTCAGGGGATAGAGCAGTGGTTTCCTAAACCACGTGTCGCATGTTCGAGTCATGCCGGGGGCACTACTGATTTAACGCTTGAACGCTCGGATTCTCGCTCGCGCCGCGCGGAACTCGACGACTGATCGTCCGGCATCGGACGGAACTCCGTCCTGCGATAGGCTGTGTCCGGTTTAGACAGGGGGCAAGGCTGATGACGTCGATTTCCGAGACGATCCTTCCGGGGGTCGGTACGCGCTTCGAGTTCACAACCTCCGGTGGTCTGCCGGTGGGCGTGGTCGTCCGTCGAGACGGTGGCCGCGACGTGCTGATCTACGACCGCAGCGATCCGGATCGCTGCCAAACCGTCATCCACTTGGCCCATGCGGATGCGAACACGCTGATCGATCTGCTCGGCGGGTCGGCGGTCGTCGCGCGCCATCAGGAGGTTCTCCGCCAGTCGATGGAAGGCATCGACCTCGAGTGGGTCACGATCCACCAAGATAGCCCGGCGGCAGGCAAGACGATCGCTGAGACCGCCATGCGCCACAAAACCGGAGCATCGATCGTCAGCGTGCTGCGGGGCGACGCCTGGACCACATCGCCGCCGAGCGACTTCCGGATCGAGCCCGGCGACACGGTCCTGATCGTCGGTGCGCCAGAGGCGATCGCGCAGGCGCGAGTAGCGCTTGTCGCTGCCTGAGGCTCTGGTGCTCGCGGCCGTGGGAGGGTCGGGGGCGACGGTCCTCGCTATGCTTGGCGCCGCCTTGCTCGGCTTGGCCGTGCTGGCGCGGATCAGCACGCGCATGGGGATGTCGCCGATTCCGCTCTACATCATCGGCGGTCTCGCGCTCGGTTGGGCGTTCGACCCGGGAATCTCGGACAAGACCGTAGACACAGCGGAGCTCGTGGGCATCGTGCTGTTGCTCTTCATGCTCGGCATCGAATACACCGGTGCGGAGCTGATCGGAAGTCTGCGATCTGGGGTGCGGCCCGGCCTCGTGGACATCGTGCTCAATACCACGCCCGGTGTGGCGTTGGGTCTCATCCTCGGCTGGGATGCGACGGCGTGTCTCGCACTCGGAGGGGCGACGTACATTTCGTCCTCGGGCATCATCGCCAAGCTGCTGGACGACCTCGGCCGCATCGGCAACCGCGAGACGCCGGCCGTTATCGGCGTGTTAGTCATCGAGGACCTCGTCATGGCGTTCTACCTGCCGATCCTCGGTGTTGCCGTCGCCGGTTCTGCGCTTGCAGTCGCGGCGGGCGAACTCGGTCTGGCGATGGGTGTCGCGCTGCTCGCGTTGATCATCGCCGTCAAGTTCGGGCGCCGCATCTCGCGAGCCGCGCATCACGACTCGAACGAGGTGCTGCTCCTCACGGTGCTCGGACTGGTCCTACTCGTGGCGGGAGTCGCCGAACGCGTCGGCGTGTCCGCCGCCGTGGGCGCGTTCCTCGTCGGGATCGCCCTCAGCGGCACGGTCGCGGAGCGGGCGGGCTCGCTGATCGCACCCTTGCGCGACCTCTTCGCTGCGGTGTTCTTCGTCCTCTTCGCAATGTCCATCGACCTCGGGCAACTGCCCGATGTGATCGTGCCTGCGGTTGCCTTGGCCGTCGTCACCGCCGGCACGAAGATGGTAACGGGGTGGTACGCGGCACGCCAGGCTGGCGTGGGTAATCGAGGCCGCATGCGCGCCGGCGCGGCCTTGATCGCCCGTGGCGAATTCTCGATCGTCATCGCCGGGATCGCGGTAGCAGGTGGTGTCATTGCGCAACTGGGACCGCTCGTCGCGGTCTACGTGTTGCTGCTGGCGCTCGCCGGTCCGCTCGTCGCGCGCGTCGTTCGTTGATGACGTCATCAGACATTTCGGCGGTACTGCTTCGAGTGGATCTGACGCTGCCAGCGAAGTCAAGAGGGCGGATGCCAGATCCGCGCGGATGTGGCATCCGCCCTCCACTTCTTGGTGTTATTGTCCGTTTTACGTGCATAACGTTGCCGACAATCCGCTTGAAGACCTTCGGCACCTCGCTGCCTTGTCTGCACTCGTCACCACCGTGCCACCCGAGCAACGACCACTAATCGAGCCGATCATCACCGATCTGCAGGCCCGAATCGGTCCGAGTGTGCCAAAACGACTCTCGGCGGCGCCTTGGGCATGAACCGGCGACTGGTCGTACGTGCCTGCGGGGCCGCCGGCAGCGACTCGCTAGGCCACCCCTCATTTCCTGATCGGGTCGAGAAGCTTCGCGGGCCTCCTCGAGAGCAGGTAGCCGCGCTCGGCGAGCCGGAAGAACGCGAGCCCCACCTGCCCCAACGCAAAGACCCAGAGCCAGACTTCGACGCTGTCCAACGCGACGGCAATCGCCCCGAAGGTGACGTACTCCGCCTCGTCGAGGGCGAGCACCGAGCGGTGGCGTAGCCAGAGCCACCTGACGTGGTCCGCCAGAGTCCTCCGGCCCGCTCCGATCCGGGCGTACTCCACGTGGAGCTCTCTCCGACGGACTCTTGACTTCTCAAGGTAGTCCGTGTCCCGGTTGGCGCACGAGAACATCGTCTCCAGTTTGATGTAGTACCTGAACAGGAAGCCGAAGCAGGACAGGAAGGCCAGGACAAGAAAGAGGGCGCTCCCGGACTGGACGAACGCGTAGTACCCGAAGGCTAGATTGATGATGCCGATCTTCAGCACGTCGAATGTCTTGTCCATGTAGTCCCCGAGGGCTGATCCGCGCGCCGTGAACCTCGCGAGCTGACCGTCGAGACAGTCGAGCACGTATGACACGGGGAGGAGAGCCGCCCAGAGCAATGGGAGCGTGTTCGACGCTGCCACCCCGACACAGGCCACCGTGTAGCACCCGAGCGATGCCACTGTCACGGCGTTCGGGGTAATCCAGCGCACCTTGCTGACGGGCAGGAGTAGCAGGTTGGCGATGCGCGGGTAGCACAGGTCACCCCAGTTGCTAAAGTAGTTGGGCTCGATGACGTCGAGGTGGGATTGCGGTTTCTCTGTCATGGAACTATCTGGGCCTACTCTCCTGCCCGCACCCATTCCATGACGCGTGCCCAGTCCCCAGCGTGATCAATCTCGCTCCAGAAGTGCCCCGCCACGTCGCGACAGTAGATCGGCACGCCCTCGGAGACATGGGAGTAGAGCACGTCCTCCCACCACAGACCGCACTTCTGCGAGCCGACGAGATGCTCGAGCCGCGCTTTGAAGGACGACATGAAGCCAGCGCTGATCTTGGCCATGCCCACATATTCGGCGTCGGTCTTCTCGGCTGGGATGTCCTTGCCGAACGCGACGAGCCGTTCGCCGTCCAGGCTGAACCGGTAGTCGGCGGTCGCAATCCGTGACGAGTCGCACAGCATGACCGGGTCGTGGCAGTCGGAGATCAGCTCGTCGAGCACCTTGATGTTGAAGCAGATGTCGCCGTTTGTGATGATCGCCTCTGGACCTAGGAACTCGCGAGCGAGCCAGAGAGACGCGATGCTGTTGGTGAGGTGGTAAAAGGGATTCCTGACGATACGGGCCCGGCCCCCGACCTCCTTCTCCACGAGCTCGCTCCGGAACCCGGTCACGATCGTGACGTCCGTGAGACCACGGCTCGATAACTGGTCCAGCATCCTCGAGATGAGCGACTGCTCGCCAATCCGGATCAGGCACTTGGGGCGGTCCTCTGCCAGTGCCGCGAGCCGAGACCCGGTCCCAGCCGCCATGATAACGACGCTCATCGGGCTTCTGTTCATTGACTCTCCTGAGTGTTCTTCGGAAGCAAAGCGCGAAGCGCCTCGGCCAGCTGGATGACGTCCTCGACCGTCTGTGAACCCATGTGAGAGACCCGAAAGGCCCTGTCCTGGAGCGGCGCGGGGTTCGGGGCGACGTAGTAGCCGAAACGGTCGGCGAGCTCCTTCACCAGCCAGGGTGCACTCGGCGCAGACCCGTCCAGGCGGAGGGCGGTGATCGCGTTCGACGGACGGCGGGCCGATAGCGAAACGGGCAGACCCGCGATGGCCGCCCGGAAGGCTGCGGCGCGACTGGCGGTCTCGGCCACGAGGGAATCGACCCCGACTGCGTGGACGGCTGACAGCCTCACTTGAAGTTGGAGCATCAGCCCCACCGCCACCGTGTACGGGGTCTGGCCGCGGAGCCCGTCGGCCAGGTAGTCCGCCAGGTGGAAATAGAGAGTCCGGCGGGGTGCCCGCCGGGCTCTCTCCGCAGCCCGAGCGTTCAGCGCGACGAAGGCCATGCCAGGGGGCAGCGCGAGCCCCTTCTGAGTGGAGAAGATGGTCGCATCGACGCCCCAAGCGTCCATACGAAAGGAGTCGGCCAGAAGCGTGCTCATCGCATCGACCACGAAAAGCGCGCCGCGGCCCTTCAGGGCACGTCCGAGGCTCTCGACGTCGAGGAGTTCTCCCGTGGACGTCTCGTGGGCAGCGACGAGGACGCCCGAGAAGCCTCGGCCAACGCGACGGGCGAGTTCATCGAAGTCCAGACCCTCGTCTGGGTCGACAGCCTCGTGGGGTATCCCGTGGATCTCGCAGAGGGTCCGGAGCCTCCGACCGAAGGTGCCGCCGTCCACGACGAGGACCCGGTCCGAGGGACCGAAGAGCGACGAAACCGCGGCCTCCATCGCGCCGGTCCCCGACGAGGTGAGGAGCGCTACCTCGCCCCCGGTCTCAAGGAGGAGACGGAGGCCCTCCACCACCTCCAGGGTCAACTTCGAGAACTCCTCCGTCCGCGCGTACGGAAGCCACCGGGAACCCGCGCCCCGGACCGTCTCGTCCATCTCCACCGGACCAGGCACGAACAATTTGAAATTGCGGGTCACGGACACAGGCGTGATGCCAGCGGCATCGAGCGCCGCGACCGTTGCACCCTCGGTCGCCCCGTCAGAGGTGAACTCGCCCTGTCGAGACCCGGGTGTCGTCGGTATGGAGGTGTCCTCACTGTTGATCACTAGATTCATAAGACAGTCCCCCGACCTTCATCGGCATATGCTGATGATTCTGTGCCACGTCCGTTGACGACTCCTCAAATGATTCCTCGATAGCAACTACGCGGGCATCTTTGATGAGTCAACGCGGATCCCTTGACCGGACCTAGGCGAATGCTAGCATTGATGGCAATTGGAGGTGGGGACTATGGCTGCTGTGACGGTCCGAAAGCTAGACGACCAGGTGAAGGAGCGGCATTCCAACTGGCAGGGCGATAACATCTACCGAATGACTCGCTTGAGTTCACTGATCGTCAAAACCTTCAGCGTTCGGTGAACCATCGCATGACAGTTTGAGCAAAGCACCGTGAAATCAGTCTTGGGATTCAGTGCAGTCGGCCTGCCGTGTAACTCGCTAAAAGGCGTAAGCTGGCGAGCCTCGATATACCCCTGCCCACGCTCCCCGTATCGTTCGCTGAAATCAAAGCCACACGCTTTACATACGGTCCCGTGAAACTTCTTGGCATCCTTAGCGAGCTTTCGATTTCGCTCTACTCGAACGTGGATTCGCATTCGGCGAGCTTCAATTTGAGACTCTTGCGGCGCCGGCGCCGGCTTCCCTACCCGACCATGAACAGATCCCATCACGACCCCCAACACCCTCGGTGTCGCATTGTTCGCTCGAATCCAAGATGCTTACGGTGGGGCCAGAATAGGTAATCACACCCAGGCAGCGGCACGGACGAAAAGACGTGGTATACGACGACTAGGACCGTCAGGGGTCCAGGCTCGTACACACTGATCTGCAACCTAAACGCCACGGCCCGCAAATATCTGCGTCGCAACGCTCTGACACTGACCATTACCACGACCATTCAACCCTCGACCGGGGCGGCGGCGGCCGACAGATCTAACATCACGATCCTCAGCAAGAGGTAGTTCCCGTGACCGACTACTGGAATACGACCGCGGCGCGACGCCGCGTGCTATCGAAGGACGGTGGTCCCGCGAGATGGGCGAGGCGTTGATGCCCCAACCCGATCAGGTGCTCGGCAGCGATACGGCCCGCGTCTGTTTCTCTCATCGAAACATGACGTCGCACACGAGTACGCAGCGACCGCCGCGGCCTACGCCTGCAGCGACGCTGCGATCGACTCGACGGCGCGCAGGCTGAGTGCCGCGATCGTCAGCGTTGGATTGGCAGTCCCGACAGTCGGGAAGACCGCTGCGCCCAGCACAAAACAGTTGCGGTACCCATGCAACCGCAGGTCGGCATCAACGACTGAAGTTGTCGGGTCGACTCCCATACGACAGGTTCCCATCAGGTGCCCGGCGCCCTGCGGTTCCTTCTTGTGTTGGATCTCGGTCGCGCCCATCGTCTGGAACAGCTGCTCGTGTAGTTCCTGGGCTGCCACGAGACCTCGATCGGCATAGGCTCCCGTCGAGTACGACAATTGTGGGCGGGGAATACCGATCGCGTCTCGCTCTGCAGCGAGCTGCACACGGTTCTCGGGGTTCGGGTCGGGCTCAACTAGGCTGCCGACGCGCAATTGTCGCATCAGGCCATCCTTCAGCTGCTGGAGGCCGGCTTTGCCAAGTACGCCCTTGTCGGCGACCATCGCGGCCTGCCCTTCCGGCGGCGCGACAGGCCAGTCCCAGCCATCGTTGCCGAGTTCCACGCGAAACGCACCACGCGTCTTCCGAAAAGCGCCATCGCGCAACTGCTCAATACCGCTCGTCGAGAGCGGACCGCGGTACTGGTAGACCGGCTCGGGTGACAAGGCCCACGACAACTTCACAGAGTGGTCCATCAGGTAGCGACCCACCGCGTCGGACTCGTTACCGAGCCCGTTCGGATGGGCATCCGTCTTCGACAGCAACATCAACTTTGGTGTCTCAATAGCGTTCGCGGCAAGGACTAGCGTTCGTCCGGTGACCGTCGTCGCTTGGCCCGCCGGGTCAAGGTACGTGACCGTTACGAGCTCTGGCGTAACAACGCACTTACGTACGACGGCCTTGACGATGAGTTGTGCGCCGGCCTTCGTCGCGCGATCGAGGTGCACGGTCGCGTCGTACTTCGCGCCAATCGGGCAGATCGGAATGCAACTGTTATTGCCACAGCAGGCGGGCCGACCCTGCCGCGCAACGCTATTGCGCGCCTGCGGTGTGGGTGAAACTTCCAGACCAAGCTTCTGCGCAACCAGATCCCATTTCTTGTCGGAGTACGACTGGGGGATCGGCGGCATCGGGTACGGCGCCGAGCGCGGGGCGCCGAGACCCGGCGTGTCGATGCCAGAGACACCAAGCTCGCTCTCGGCCTTGCCATACCACGGCTCGAGATCTGCGTACGAAATCGGCCAATCGACGCCGACACCGAACTGGGACTTCAACTCGAAGTCGCTCGGGATCAGACGCAGTGCCGTGCCAAGCCAGTGCCAGGTCGAACCGCCAGCGATACGCTCATACGTGCTCGCGAACTTCTCGGGGCCTTTCTGCACGTAGTACTGGTCGAGGTCGATCACAACGGGATGCGGGGCATACGCCGTGTTTGGATAGGCCGACTCGGGAGTCTTGAGCGGGCTCGCACGGAACGTGTCAACCGCGTCGGCACGTTGAATGCTCGGCCCGGCCTCGAGGATCAGGACCTTGAGACCGCGTTCAGCCAACTGTGCGGCGGCAATCGTTCCGGCAACGCCGGAACCAACAACAATGATGTCGTGATCCGCGCTCACGCCTTCACCTCGGTCTCGGTACCGGGGAGCGACCACGCGCCGGTTGCGCCGAGGCAGACCGTCTGTGGCCGAGCCCAGGTCGCGGCGTGCGTCCAGACTTGCGCATCAACGTACTCGACGACCTTCTGACCGCCTTTCTTCGTGGCCACTTGTCCACCCCACCAGGCAGCGGCAATCGCGTTGAGGCAGGCCTGCGCGCCCGGCTCCTGCATGACCGGATCAGCGAGTAGTGCCTCCAGCGTGCCGGGGCCACCACCACCGGTGTAGCCCTGCAAGTTGAAGCCCGAGAGGTAGCCGGCTTTCTGCATGAAAGCGATTGGTGCGAGCTCGAGGCCCGACTGCTCGAGGGCGTGGAGGTATGGCATCACCTGGTCGCTCGGAAGAGCGTCGATCCCCGTCACGATCCGCGACAGCTTCAAGAACCCAACCGGTTCTGTCGTGCCCGCGTCGAGTGCGGCGGTGGAGCCGCACGCGGCCAGCGCGAACCCCGCGGCTCCTACGGCTGCGCCCGCGAGAAACCGGCGGCGACCAATCCCTCCCGAGACATCTGGGTACTTGGGCTGCGTCACGGCTACAGCCTAGTGATCGCGGCACACGAGTGCTGGCTGTACACCGCCTCGAGGAAATCGGCCAGGCCGGACAGGGCGAGCGCTCGGTATCGCTCGACGGATCGTACTGCTCGAACACCACTGATAACTCGCGACGCGGTACCTCACACAATCGCGCTACGCGACGCCAGGTGTGCTCTAGTGGGTTCATGCATCTTGCAGACGGCAGACACATCCCGGTCGAGCGCGCTGAGCTGCGTGCAACGACCGGGTCGGGGCCAGGTGGCCAGCACCGCAATCGCTCGCACACGCGCGTCGAGTTGCGGCTGCCACTGGCACTGCTCAATCTGACGGCCGCAGAAGAGCAACGGGTACGTGGTCGGCTACGTGCGCGGATCGTCGATGACGCGATCGTTGTACGCGCCGGCGAGCGGCGGTCGCAAGCTGCCAATCGCCAAGCAGCCGAGGAGCGCCTGCTGCAACTGATCGAAGATGCGCTCCACGTCGACCCAAAACGCGTCGACACGCGACCGACGGCGGGTAGCCGCGCGCGTCGTCTCGAGGGCAAGCAGCAGCGTGCACAAACCAAGCAGCTGCGCCGCGTCGACCCTGACGAATAGCAGGCAGCACTCGCCACCACAGTCGGTAGGCTCAATGGCCATGGGCGACTTTTCCCGCGCCGACGCGCTCGCATTTCTCAGCTCGTGGCCCGCCAAGCTCGCGCACGTCAGCACCGCCCGCAACGACGGCAGTACTGTGACCGTGCCAGTCTGGTACCGGATCGACACCGACGCCGAGCAGCTGCTGATCTGGACGGGCCACGAGCGACGCTGGGTCAAGCGCGTCGTCGCCAGCGGCCACGTCTCATTCAGCGTTGCCGAAGATGGCTTTCCATTACGTGGCGTAATGGGCGGCGGGCCCGCGGTCGTGCTCGGGGACGGGGAGATCGATGTCGATACCGAGCGCGCGCGCATTATTGAGCGCTACGTGATGGGCCACCTGGTCAACGCCTACACCGAGAGTCGCAGCGAGTACCGCGCAATCCTCCGTATTGAACTCGAACAATTGAGCGGCTGGACATTCGCGCCTTAGGTGTTGCGTCGAACACTTTCGGCCGGTTCCCAAAACGCAATGGGCGTTCTTGTAACCACTGTGATGCTCGCTTTGGCGTAGATCCCCGCACTCGCAGGAGTCAGCGCTCCCGGCGCAGCAGCAGACGCCAGCACGTCGCTGCTCGCGATCCACTGGATCGTGTATCTGCCGCTCGGCTGGATGGCACTCGCCAGCGCCGTGATGCACACGGTCTTCGCCAAGTCGACAGGCAAGAACATCGGTTAGACGACGAGCCCATTCCAGCACGAGTTTGGTTTTGTCTCCCTCGGGATCGCCGGCATCGTCTAGCGCTACCTGCCAGCAATCGCCCCATCGCAGATACGATGCGAGCCATGCGTGTATCCCGATTCCTGCCGTTCCTCGTCCTGCTCGGATTGATCATCGCCGGCCCAGCCGGAGCCGCTTCCGATCCGGCACAACGCACCGCAACGTTCGCGGGAACCGGCGTATGGGTCGACATCTATGACGAAACGATCAAGCAACCCGCTTTCGTGGTCAGCGAAGCCGTGGCGCATGGCGTCACGACAATCTATGTGGAGACATCGAACTACCACAGCCCCGCAGACGTGATGTTCCCCGCCCAGATTCGAGAGATGATCACGCTTGCGCATCAGCATGGGATCAAGGTCGTGCCGTGGTACCTCCCAGGCTACAAGCGCATGGCACTCGACCGACGACGGCTTCGCGCCGCCGTCAATGTTGGCGGTGCCGACCTCCCCGTTGATGGCCTTGGCATCGACATCGAGGCCGATATTGTCAGTAACCGCGCGGTGCGCGCAGCACGAGTCGTCGCGATGGTGCAATGGGCCCGGGCAACATTCCCCGATCTGCCGATCGTCGGGATCGTGCCACGCGATGCCCTCGCCTGGTGGCGGATCTTTCCCTATGCAGAGATTCGAGCCAATACGGACGCGATGATGCCGATGTGTTACACGTCGCGGAATCTGACACCCGCCCAGACCACGGCAATGACGGCAGCGTGTGTGACGACAATTCGCGAGCAGACCGGCGACCCAAACGCACCCGTACACGTCATCGCCGGCGTCACGGACTTCCTCAAAGCTCGTCAACTGATTGCTGCTGCGCGAGGCGCCAAAGCAGCGGGTTCGATTGGCTTCAGCCTCTATAACCTGGAGACGACGACCGCTGCCGATTGGCGTGCGCTCGACGTCTGGCGGGCAGTTGTCGGCTGATCAGGCCGCAGACGGGCCGAGCACGCGCACCTCGTCACCGAGCCGCACCGTGCCTGGCACGACCACATCGCAATAGACGCCAAGGTCTGGCCGACCGCGCACGGCCTTCAGGGCGCGCAAGGTAGGCACGTCCTTCTCGCCCGTCGCCGGGTCGCGCGTCGTGGCGACACAGCGCTCGCAGGGAGCACGCACCGCGAGCACAGCCGAGCCGAGAGCGACGTCGTGGCCGATCCACGTGTCCTCCTCGAAAGCCTCGCCACCGGCGAGCGTCATCGTCATCCGAAAACGGCGATCGTCGAGCGCGCCGTGGCCGAGCGCAGCAATCGAAGCTACGCCGATCATCGAGACGGCATTGACAGACCAGCCCCCACGATCCTCGCGCATGCGCGCCAGACGCACCGGCTCGCCGAGCACCTCAGACAGCAGCGCAGCCCACGGGCCATCGACGAGATGAGCGATCTCTGGCTCGTCCGAGTCCCAGATGAGATCGATCGGTTCGCCGAGCGCAGGGTCGGCCGCAGAGACGACAGCGCCGTCGGGAAAGCGCATCGTCAGCGTGGCGCCGTCGTACTCCGCGTGCGTCAGGCAGAGCCGCCCGTGACTCCAGCTACCCGCCAGCTCGCCGGCGGCGTTAACGACGAAGAAGCGGCGGTCGAACGGCGCGCCGAGCAGACCAAGTTCGAGCAGCGGCTGCTCGGTCAGCGCGAGTCCCTTGACGGGCGAGTGCAGCAGACGCGTGACGGAGACCACATCGACAGTATGGACGGTGCCGTCAGGTCGTGGCGGCTTCAGAGTCGTACGTGACGTCGACGAGCTTGGGCGACAACGCGTTGCTCACACTCGGCCCGGAACAACTCGGCCGAGGGCGACGCCGATCGCGCCGACCTGATCAGCGAACCCGTACTCAGCCGCGCACGCGTCGAGCGGGAACGTCGGAAGACTGAGAATCTCGAGTTCGACGAGACTACCTTCGGCGTCGAGGTGTGCGATACCGGCCATGCTGCCGCTGGCATCGTTCACCGGCACCCCGCCAATTGGACGATTGCGCGTGAGGCGGACCATGCTGATCCCGCCCTCGTCCTCGTACGTCACGTCGGCATGCATGAGTGGATTGTAGATGGCTATCGGTTCGTCACTCTCGCCCCAAATGGCTCAGACGGGAGCGGCCTGGCCGAGCGCAAACCCAATAGAACCGGCGCTCTCCACGAATCCGTACTTTGCTGCGCAGGCATCGATGTCAAAGCGGTCGAGGCGGAGGATCTCAATGCCAATGGCGCGATCTTCGGCGTCTAGGTCGATCAGGATGCACTCGTTCTCGTGCGCGGTCCGCGCCACGGGCGCAGTCGCAAGTCGAACGTAGAACGCGGCGGCTTCCGGATCGTGCGTAACTTCGACGGGCATAGTCGGATTATAGACACTCATCGTGTGCTCCTTCTCAATGTTCGAGGTGGGCGTGATGCGACTTCCCAGGATACGGTGATCACAATAACGACGTTGCCCTCTTGTCGTGCAGTGACACGACAGGTGCCCCAAGTGAAGTCGCGAAGAAATCGAATGCCGACGTCAAAGTCGCCAGCGATATGCGCGGACTCGACTCGATCCGGATCATGAACGCAAAGTCCAATCGCGCTCTCCGGGATCAGTCGCTCTCGGCATCGTTCCTGAGCATGGTGCGTCAGTCGGATCTCCACGCACCGACCATCGCAGGCCACTATTCGGCGGGGAGCGACGTAGCCGTATGGCAACGCGCCAGACACGCCCGATGCTCGCGCCAACGCACGCTGAGCCGGTGCTGATTGTCACGCCCTCGCGACCCATCCCGACCCGCGCGAGTCCTGCCCAACGGTTTGGAGACACGGTCTCCCTATGAAACGATGTCCGCGATGAGCCCCCGCGTCCTGATCATTCGTCACGGCGACGACCCGCCCGATGATCGCGTCTACACGTATCTAACGACCCAGGGTTTTGAGCCCGTCGTTGTCTGCCCGTACCGCGGCGATGCGATGCCAACGCTCGACGACAGCATCGTCGGCAGCGTCGTCCACGGCGGCCCCTTCGTCGTCTACGAAGAAGACGCCAATCCGTTTCTCTACGACGAGCATCGCTGGATCGAGCAGTGCATGGAGCGCGACCTGCCACTGCTCGGCATCTGCCAGGGCGCACAGTCGATCGCGCGCGTACTCGGCGCAAGCGTCGGCCCGCCAGCATCCGGCCTGCACGAGTTTGGGTACTACGAGATTACCCCGACCCCGATCGGCGAGGATTTTCTCCCCAAACCGATCCACGTCGTACAGTCCCACTTCCATAGCTTCGATCTGCCCGATGGCGCGACGCATCTTGCGACGAGTGCGCTCTACCCGAACCAGGCCTTCCAATACGGCGCAAACACCTACGGGCTGCAGTTCCATGCCGAAGTCACGATCGAAGGGTTTCGACGCTGGCAGGCTGCCTCGTGGGCGGCCTATGGCCAGCCCGGGGCGCAGACGCGAGAGCAGCAAGATGTGCTGATGCTGCAGCACGACTTCGTGCAGGCAATCTGGTTCTACGACTTTCTGGGCGAACTGTTCGGCTCGGCAGACCCTGCCGCCGAGCCGTTGATCCGCCCGTAATTCGCACTAGCCGGTGAGATTTGGTGATGGGGGGCGGACGCCACAACCCCGCGGATGTGAGGTCCGCCCCCCACAACCACGCTCGACAGACGGTTTGTGTGTGTAGGAGGCGGACCTCACATCCGCGGGGTTGTGGCGTCCGCCCCCCATCACCAAATCGAACCTGACCCCATCACGAAACCCCGACCCAACGGCAACCGTCTCGCAGGCTGATCGGCAGAACAGCTACACGTGCCCGTGTTCGAGCACTTGGTCGAGCCAGGCGTCGATCAGGACGTGCGCGTGGGGGAGCATCGCGCCGGCGTTAGCACGCACGCCATCAAGGAGCAGGTCGAGACCACCGTCGCCCAGCACGCTCTCTGCCGCTGACTTGTAGGCGGGAATCTGCGCCCACTCATCGGCGAGTGCGGCATCCACTTCAAGATGAAACTGGATGCCGTAGGCGACTTCGCCAAAGCGGAACCCCTGGTTCGGATAGGCCGGACTCGAGAATAGGTTGACGGCGCCATCGGGCAGGTCGAATGTATCGCCATGCCATTGCAGGGTCTTGAAGCTCGGCGGCAAGATCGACGTGACCGGGTCCTTAGCTCCCTCCTCCGTCAGCATCACATCGAGAATGCCAACCTCGGGCGCGGGGCCCGGGTAGACGCGCGCACCGAGGGCGGCAGCCAGCAGCTGCACCCCGAGGCACGCACCAAAGTACGGGAGCCCCGCCCGGACGGCGTCGCCGATCAGCTGCTTCTCGGCCACGAGCCACGGGTAGGCGTCATCCTCGTAGGCACCCATCGGTCCACCCATCGCGACGATTGCTCCGAACTCGCGCCAGTCGGGTAGCGGCTCGCCCTCGTCGACCTCGACGGGGAAGAGCAGGTGCCCACGGCTGGCAAGCGCGGTTCCGTACGCGGCTGGTGGTTCGCATTCGATGTGTTGGAGCACGAGGATGTTCATGCGCCGAGTCTAGTGCCGGTTCGCGCGGGCCGCCAATTCGATTGCTGGTGGGTGGGGTTCCGGGGTCGACGTAGAATGACGACACGATGCGTGTCCTCGTCCTCGCAGCCACCGTTATGGAAGTCGAGTGGGTGCGGGGCCATGAGACGCTCGCCACGGGCGTCGGCCCAGTCGAGGCCGCAGTGCGCACCGCGCAGCGGCTCGCCCACGACGCACCCGACGCCGTGCTGCATGTCGGCATTGCCGGGGCGCGTCAGGCCAGTGGGCTGCAGATCGGTGAGATCATCATCGGCACTGCGAGTCACTACTCCGACCTCTCCGCACAGATTCCGAGCCTCGTCACGACGGCTCTGCCAGACCCCGAATTGTTCGCACGCATCGCCGCACTGCTGCCGACCGCCAAGCAGCTGCCGATTGCGACGTCGGCCGCGATCGGTGGGCGCCACAACTGCAACGTGGAGGCGATGGAGGGTTTTGCGGTGCTGCGCGCAGCCGCACACGCAGGCGTGCCGTGTGTCGAAGTGCGGGCGATCTCGAACATGGTCGAAGAATCCGACCGCAGCAAGTGGGATTTCGCGGGCGGGTTACAGGCAATTGCGATCGCGGCCAGAACCGTGCTCGATGGTCTCGAACGCGACGGTGCCGATAGCATCAGACGATGATTCAGGTTGCTGTTGTCCTCGTCGCTGCCCTAATCGGCTTCGCACTCGCGCGCTGGTGGGCTGTCGCGATCCCGACCGCACTCGCCGTGATGCTGCTGATTGCTCTCAACATGACGGGTAATGACGCGACGGATACGCCGATTCCGTTCTTCAGCCTGCTGGCGACGATTGGCGTTACTTTCGGCGTTGTGATCCGCCGACGCCGGCTCCGAGCGAACCGTTAGGAGTCAGACTTCTTCGGCGTCGTCGTGCTCGTCGATGTGCTCGACGAGTCGGACTTCTTTGCGTCGCCCGAGTCGGACGTCTTTGTGTCGCCCGAGTCGGACGTCTTTGCGTCGCCCGATTCGGACTTGGCTGGGTTCGACGACTTCTTACCGCCCTTGCCGTAATCCGTCGAGTAGAAGCCAGTGCCCTTGAAATGGATCGATGGTGCAAACAGCACCCGCTCGACTTTTTTACCACAGGTGGCGCATTTCTTGAGCGGCGCGTCCGTCATCTTCTGGAAGGCCTCGGTGATGTGGCCCTCGGCGCACTTGTATTCGTAGGTCGGCACGCGGCGCACTATAGCGTGCGCTGCTGGCACTCTCGCCGCCATAGTGCCAAGGTGCGGGCGAGGCTACGATGCATGCAGCGTGCGGATTGCCATCGTCACTGATTATTACTACCCGCATCTGGGCGGGATCACGGAGCACGTCCATGGTCAGGCCAACGAACTGACACGCCGTGGTCACGAGGTCACCGTGGTCACGGGCAATGTGCTGCGCCCACCACCGATTGTCGACGGCGAAATCCACCCCGAAGACGATGTGCCATTCGAGATTGTGCGGGTTGGAGCGGCGATACCTGGTTACGGCAACGCCTCGCAGACGTATCACGTGATCGACCCGCTGCTGCGCCGCCGCCTACGTAAGATCTTCAGCGATCGCCAGGTCGACGTCGTTCACGTGCACTCGCCGTACAGCCCGATTCTGCCGATGGTTGGCGTGCTCGCCGCACCGAAGTCGGCCGTCACCGTTGGCACCTTCCACTCGGTCTTTCCGCGCACCATGCTCTTCGATCTGGCCGCGCCGATTCTGCGTAAGGTGATTAGCCGCCTCGACGGCAAGATCGTCGTCAGCGAGGCCTGCATCGGCTCCCTCGCACCGTACCTCCCGTACGAGTACACGGTGATCCCAAACGGGATCGATGATCGCCACTTCTCGCCCGAGGCCGATCCGATTCCGGAGCTGCGTGACGGCAAGACGAACATCCTCTTCCTCGGACGCTTCGACCCGCGCAATGGGCTCGACACGATGATCAGCTCGTTTACGGAGGTGCATCGACGCGTCGGTCCGAACGTGCGCCTGATCGTGGTCGGTGATGGGCCGTTGCGGAGGCGGTATCAAAAGCAGGTGCCAGAGGATATTGCGAACGACGTCCACTGGGCTGGGCGCGTCAACTGGAATCGGCCGCGCTACTACGCGACTGCGGACATTCACTGCACACCGTGCCAGCGTGCCTCGTTCGGGATGGTGCTGCTCGAGGCGATGAGTTGCGGGCGTCCGGTCGTTGCCAGCCGAATCTCGGGCTTTCAGCTGTTGATGGAGAGTGGCAAGCAGGGTCTCTTGGTCTCGCCTGCCGAGAATGTCGAGCGCTTTGCCGAGGCGCTCACGTATCTCGTTGAGCGGCCAGATGAACGCGAGCGGATGGGGCGGGAAGGGCGCAAGACGGCGGTCACGCATTATGCGTGGACGAAAGTCGCCCAACAGCTCGAGGAGTACTACGTTGGGTTGCTCGACAAGGGCCCCACGCGATGACGAAACGCCAGACGATAGTTCGCGCAGTTCTACTCGGCTTCGCGGTGATCGTGTTGGTGGTGGTGGCGGATGGCGTGCTCGTGCGGGTCGACCTCACCTGGCTTGCCTGGGTGATTGATGTAGCCGCGCTGCTATTCCTCACGATTGGCGTCTGGGGCATGTTCGGTGCGAGTTCGCCAATCTTTGGCGGGGTTGTCGATGGGTCGCGCATTCGACGCAATGTCGTCGCGCTGACGTTCGACGATGGGCCCTCGCCAGATACCACGCCGCGTATTCTCGACACGCTTAAGCGCGAGGATGTCCGTGCCACCTTCTTCGTCCTCGGCAAACACGCCGAGCAGTATCCCGAGTTGATCGAGCGGATCGTTCGCGAAGGACACGAGCTCGGCAACCACGGGTACGACCACGGCATTCTTGCCTTTGCGGGTCCGGCGCAAGTGCATCGCCAGTTGCATCGCACGGAGCGGATCATCAAGCAGGCGGGTGGCGCCCCCGTGCGCGTGTTTCGCGCACCCCACGGCATGCGTAGCCCGTTCGTTTCTGTCACGGCACGGCGGCTCGGTTATTGGACGTGTGCCTGGTCGGCCGGGGTATTCGACACTGCCAAGCCAGGGGTCGATGTGATCGTCAAGCGTTCGGTGAAGGCACTCAAGCCGGGCGCGATCCTCTTGTTGCACGATGCGGATGGTTGGGGTAACGATGACCGCTCGCAGACGGCTGAGGCATTGCCACGCATCATCGACGCCGCACGTAAACAGCACTTCCAGCTCGTCACGATGACGGAGATAGCACGGCTCGACCCGCCGAAGCCCGTGTCGTGGCGTCGCTTGGCGATCGTCACCACGATCATTGTTGCGTTGGCAGCGTTAGCGTTGGCGCGTGTTGATCGCGGTGAGGTGACGGCGATCTTCGACACGGTTCTGAGTCTCAGCGTCCCGCTAGTGATCCTCTCGTTGGTGGCGAACTTTATCTCGGTTGCATTCAAATCCGTGATTTGGAAGGCATCGTTGGATTCGATTCCCGGTGTCAAGGCCCGTTACCGCGCGGTTATGCCAGCGATCTTCATCGGTTTTCTGTTGAATACGGTATTGATTGCCCGCCTTGGCGAGATCGGTCGCATGGTCGTGCTGCGTCGCCGGCTCCAAAAGGAGGGACAGGACGTGTCGTTGTCGACGGTCACGGCGACCGTGGTGATGGAGCAACTCGTACTTGGTATCACGTTGGCGATGCTGCTCGTTGGGATGGTGTTTACGGTTGATGGCGTGCCGGATTGGGCGGGTCGCGGGACACTGATTCTGCTCGGCGTTGTGCTGGCGGGTCTCGTGGGGATTGCTGTTGTCGAGCTGGTCAGTCGCTGGCGGCTACAGCGTGGCGAGATCGCCGAGGATTATGCGCGGACCTGGTGGCGCCAGACGCTGCGGACGATTGAGATCCATCTACATTCGATCAGTCGTGGTGCTCAGCTCTTGCGGCGACCATGGCTTGCTGGGTTTTCGTTGAGTGCTGGCATTCTCTCGTGGATCGCGCAACTGATTGGGATTTACCTGGCGCTCGCAGCGTTCCATATTGATGACAACCGGTTGGCGGCCACCTGCGTCGTATTCCTTGTCTCAAACCTGGTTGGGTTCGTGCCGCTCGTGCCGGGTAATGTCGGCGTTTTTCAGCTCGCAGTCGCAACGGCGCTCTCGCAGGCGTTCGATATCAGCTTTGGATCCGCCATCACGTTCGCGATTGGATTGCAGGTGATTGAGATCGCACTGGGTGCGGGCCTCGGCTTTATCTTTTTGTCCTTGGAGGGTCTCTCGTTTGGCGATATGCGTCGCACGATTTCCTTGGCGGAGGAGGAGGAGGAGGAGGCGATGCGCTGGCGCGGACCGCCGCCGGTTGTGGGAGAGGCGCGTGGGGGTGCGCTCCATACGTGAGGCGTTTGTGGGCTGTCTTGTTGGTTGGAGTAGTTGCTATTGCTGTGGCTGCCTGCGTCGTCGAGCCGCGTCCGCGGACATTGCCGCCGGGCTTTGCCAACCCCCGTTTTTTGCTGATCTCCGATCAGGCGCAGGGACCAATCCTTGTCGGTGGCGACTTTGGCATGCAGATCAGTCTCGATGGTGGGCGGACGTGGGAGCCCACGGATGCTGGACAGGTTCCCGCCATTGCGGCGGCGGCCGTGGACGACCAGATTCTCGTCTCGCGAGGGCTTACGTCACAGTCCTACGACTATGCCCTCACGGTGGCGGCGGCGCCAGCCGTGGCGTGGGGGTTTTCTGGTGCCGTCACGGTATTGGCTGGCAATGCGCGTCGTGATCGTTTGTGGGCGGTCACGATTGATGATCAGCCGGTCTTGCACTACTCGAATGATGGTGGTGTGTACTGGTGGACGATGCCTGCGGTCGGGTTGTGTCCAAACCCGCGTGGGTTGGCAGTAAGTGCGCCGAAGGCCAAGCTCGTCGAGCGTCTCTGGGTGGCGTGCGGCAAGCGTGGCCTACTGGCGTCCGATGACCTCGGTGTCAGTTTCCAAGCCGTGCCAGGTGTTGCCAACGTCCTGTCGGTGGCTGCCTCCCGAAGCAAAGCCGGGCAGATCGCGATTGCCACGCCCGAAGTGCTGGTATCGAAGGATCGTGGGGCGACATGGATCCTGTCGGGGTTTTTGGCGCACGACGTGGCAATCGATCCACGTAATCCCGATCTGGTTTTTGCTGTTGGTTTGGACGCGAAAATCCACGCCTCGATTGATGGCGGCGCGTCCTTCTGATTTTGCCGTGTCAGTGCTGCAGACCGGTACTGCCGTCTAAGAGTGCGGCCAGCCAGTCCGGTATGCGCAGTGGGCGACCCTCGGCGTTGACGCAGGCGTGCGTGGTGATAGCTGAGGCTGCGACACCGTCATGGACGGTGACGAGGTAGGCGATCTGCAGGAGCGTGCGCGAGACATCTGCAACGCCTGTGTGCACGATCACCGGGTCGCCAAAGCGAATCGCCCGACGATAGCGGGCGCTGACTTCGACGACGGCGAGGTCGAGCCCGCCACGATGGAGTTCTGCATAGTCGTGACCACCATGGGCGAGCAGTGCGACGCGGGCCTCTTCGAGCCACGGCAGGTACGATGCGTGGTGGACGACACCCATGGCGTCCGTTTCCGCGAAGCGCACGCGCACGGGATGACGATAGGGGTAGCGAGCAGCCTCGAGTGGGGGATCGACGAGCGCGCGCGCCATCGCTCAGATCTCTGATAGGTCCGAGGGGTGGATACTGCCCGTGGTGTGCTTCAACGGCTGCCCACCCCGGCCCGAGCGATAGCCAATAATCTCGGCGAGGATCGCTACGGCTGTCTCGGCGGGCGAGTGTGCTCCAATATCGAGCCCGACGGGACCATAGATGCGGCTGATCTGTTCGTCACTCGTGCCCGATTCGCGGAGGCGCTGATTGCGTTTTTCTTGCGTGCGTCGCGAGCCGAGCGCTCCGACGTAGCCGACACCGAGGTCGAGCGCGAGCGAGATTGCTGGATCGTCGATTTTAGGATCGTGGGTTAGGACGACGAGATGGTCGGCTGCCTCGAGCACGAGCTCGGGATAGGCCTTGTCGGGCCAGCCCCCATTGATGATGTCGGCGCTCGGGATGCGCTCGGGTGTCGCAAACTTCGCCCGCGGGTCGACGATTGCAGTCCGCCAGCCGAGCGTCTTCGCCATCCGGCAGAGTGCCTCCGCGGTGTCGACTGCTCCAACTACGACGACGCGCGGCGCGGGGTGGATACTTTCGACGAATAGCAGGATGTCGCCGTCGAGATCGAGGGCCTGCGACGTCTCGATCGCAACCGCATCGCTGATCGCCTGTTCGGCAACCCCACGCAGATCGCCAGTTAGGTCGCCGGTCAGGAGTTCGGTATCCGCGTCGTAGACGAGACCCCGACCGTTCTGCTCGCCGCCAAAAAGCGTCGCGATTGCACCGCGCCGAAGCTGCGGGCGGGGTCGAAAACGATCGAGCGAGACCCAGAGTTCGCCACCGCAGGCGAGGCCGACTTCGAGCGCAAGGTCGTCGGTGATGCCGTAGTGGACGAGGCGTGGTGCGTCACTATCGTCGGCGAACAACTCTTGGGCTGCACCGTAGATGTCGCCCTCGACGCAGCCACCCGAGACCGAGCCAGCCATCTCGCCACTCGACGAGACGGCGAAGACGCTGCCGATCGGGCGCGGAGCAGAGCGATACGTGCGCACAACGGTGGCGAGGGCGACATCGTCGCCGCGCGCAGCCCACTCGGCTGCAGTCTGCAGGGTCTCGTTGTTCATGCCGCACTCCGCAGCGTTGCAGGTCGCACGCCCGAACGCCGACTACGGGCCTGGCGGAGTGCGTCAGCGAGCGATTCCAGGGCGATCAGGTTGTGGCCGGGCAAAAACACGTCGACGTAGGGGAGCGCGGCAGCCATGCCGGCGGCGAGTGGCTCGTAGCCTTCGGTGCCCTTGAGTGGGTTGACCCAGATAATCGAGTGGCAGCGTCGCCGCAGCCGCCCCATCTCGTCGGCGAGCATTGAGACGTCTCCGCGCTCCCACCCATCCGAGACGATCACGACGATGGAACCGCGCGTCAGTCCACGCCGCCCGTAGAGGTCGTTGAAGGCCTTCAGCGCATCGCCGATACGGGTGCCGCCCGCCCAGTCGGGCACAGCTTGTGAGGCACGCAGGAGCGATGCCTCGGGGTCGTAGCCCCCGAGAAATGGTGTCAGGCGCGTCAATCGGGTGCCGAAGGTGAAGGCCTCGACCTTGCGTCCGGCACTGACGGCAGCTTGGAGAAACAGTACGAGTGCACGGCTGTACGGCTCCATCGAGCCGGAGACGTCGCAGAGGAACACCACGCGACGCTCGACACGCTTCTTGCGGCGGAAGGCGCGCTCGATGGGCTCGCCTTCGCGTCGCATCGCGCGGCGCAGTGTCTCGCGTGGATCAATCTGCACGCCGTTTGAGGCGAGTTCGAGGCGACGCGAGGGTCGGGTGGGGAGGACGCGCACGAGTCGTTCCATCAATTTGCGCAGTCGCAGCAATTCGCTGCGTGTGAGGGTCGAGAAATCGCGCTGGCGCAGCAGCTCGTCGGCGCTGTAGGCCGCGAGTACGTCGGGTTCGTCTTGCTCCTCGTCGGGCTCGTCATCTTCCTGGTCGCCGCCGGGACGCGGCACCGCCGAGGGTGGCTTTGGACGCTCGTCGATGCCAATCCCCATGTCGGGTCGCTTGCCGCCGAGCCGCGTGGGATCGC
>JBCKBR010000006.1:0-51930 GCA_038911065.1 Gaiellales bacterium
AATCGAGCCTGTGTGGCGACGACCGACTGAATCCGCCCACGTTCAGTTGGAGTTGCTGCGTTGGCGCACCCAACCGATGGTCGGCTATACTCAAAATTAGGCATGCCTAGAAATCATCTGACTCGGAGGAAACTGCTGATCGCTGCGGCGCCGCTACTAGCGGCAGGACCGCTCGCGAAGTTCGCGCTCGACGGTCGCGCGGAGGCCGCTGATGGGACTCTTCAGACGCACGACCAAGACCACGCGGCGATGGGCCATGCGGGGATGATCGGCGAGAGCGTCCCCGCCGTTGGCGGCCCGAACGACCTCGATGCACTGCTCTATCCTCCGCCCGCGAAGCCGTACGAGCCGGGCCGCGTGAGCGAGCACACGCTGATCGCAACCGACAGGGAGATCGAGATCGCGCCGGGGATCTTCTTCCCGGCCTGGACGTACAACGGCACCGTGCCCGGCCCGATCATCAGGGCCACCGAGGGCGACACCCTGCGCGTGCTGTTTCGCAACCACGGTTCGCACCCGCACACGATCCACTTCCACGGGATCCACCCGCCGAACATGGACGGCGTCTTCGAGATCGTTCCCCCGGGCGGCGAGTTCACCTACGAGTTCGAGGCGCGTCCCGCCGGCTTCCACCCCTACCACTGCCATTCGACGCCCCTCAAGAAGCACATCCACAAGGGGCTCTACGGGGCGATGATCATCGACCCGAAGGAGCCACGCCCGCCCGCGCAGGAACTCGTGATGGTGATGAACGGCTACGACACCGACGGCGACGGTGGCAACAATTTCTACACCGTCAACGGCCGCAGTTTCTACTACGCGAAGTACCCGATCACGATCAGCCGCTCGAAGCTCGTCCGGCTCTACCTCGCGAACCTGACCGAGTTCGACCTGATCAACTCGTTCCACCTGCACGCCGAGTTCTTCCGCTACCAGCCCAACGGCACGGGGGACAACTGGGAGTACACCGACACGATCATGCAGTGCCAGGGCCAGCGCGGAGTGATCGAGCTCGAGTTCTCCAACACCGGCCTCTTCATGTTCCACGCCCACCAGTCCGAGTTCACCGAGCTCGGCTGGATGGGCTTCTTCAACGTGGTCGCGTGAGCGCAGACGGCGAGAGCGATCATGGCTCCGGCTCCGGCTGGCGGCGGCTCTGGGCCGTCGTGCCGCTCGTGCTCCTACTCGCGATCGTCCTCGCGTTCACTACCTATGGCGAGTCGATCACCGACCTGCTCGGGCGCAACCCGCCACCCGCGGACGCGTTCGACGTGCGGCGGGTCGCGTTCCACTCCGGCGAGATCCGGATCAAGGTCACGAACCCGCAGCCCGAGGACCTCACGATTGCTTCGGTCACGGTCGACGACGCGATCGTCCCCTACTCGCTCGACGGGCCGCGCGTGCTCAGTCGCCTTCGCTCCAGCACGATCGTCGTCCCGTTCGAGTGGATCGCCGACGAGCCGATCACGGTCGGGATCACGAGCAGCACCGGCATCGAGACGGTCGAGGAGATCCCCGCCGCCTTCCAGACACCTCAAGCCTCGCCCCGCGGTGTGCTCGGCTACGCACTAATTGGCGCGCTCGTCGGGATCATCCCGGTGGCCCTCGGCCTGCTCTGGCTGCCCGCGCTCCGGCGTGCGGCGCCACACTGGCTCGCCGCGTTCATGGCGCTGACCGCGGGACTCCTCGTCTTCCTCGGAGTCGACGCACTCTCCGAGGCGCTCGCCCTCCAGGCCCTCCTACCGGGCGCGCTCGGTGGGGCCGGGATCGTCCTGATCGGAGTCGCCATGAGCTGGTTGACGCTGACCGCGATCTCGCATCGGTTCTCGACCGGCAAGGGGGGAGGCGGGTTGAACGGCATCGCTCTCGCGACGCTCGTCGCCATCGGCATCGGCCTGCACAACCTCGGCGAGGGGCTCGCGATCGGTACGTCTTTCGCGCTCGGCGAGCTCGCCCTCGGCACATTCCTGATCGTTGGCTTCATGGTCCACAACGTCAGCGAAGGGCTCGGAATCGCCGCTCCGATCGCGGACGGCCAGGCGGCCGCGAGCCGACTGCGCCTGCTGGCGCTCGTCGCGATCGCCGGCGGCCCGACGATCCTCGGCGCCTGGATCGGCGGCTACCTGACGAACGACCTGCTCGGCGTCTTCTTCTTCGCAGCCGCAGCCGGCGCCGCCTTCCAGATCGTCTCCGAGGTGGCCCGCTACGTCGCCCGCCACGCACCCGGCGGACTGACATCTCCGTGGGTGCTCGGCGGCTTCATCGCCGGCATCGCCGTGATGTACGGCACCGGCGTGCTCGTCGGCTGAGCCGGCGCTACCGACCGGCGCCTAGATCAACAAGCCCGACAGCGAGGAGGTTGCACACTAAACTCACGACCAAGCTGTCTCATTCGACTTGACAGGCTTCGGCTCCCTGTGGTAAGCAGTCGCCATGAGTCGATGGCGAGTAGCGTCACTGGTGGTAGCCTGCGCTGGGCTGTTGGCGTCCTTGCCGTTCGCCGCGTCGGTCGGGCACGCGTCCGGCGGCTTCGCGGCGGACACCAAGCAGGACGACATGTCCTTCGAGGAGTGTCGCAAGACGGTCCTCACCGGCCGGCCCTTCAAGATCGGGAAGCCGGCACCCCCGGGCAGTTCACTGGCGATGATCGTCACGCACACCGACGTGCTGACTAAGAGCCGAGGGGAGTTCCTGCATCAGCGCGACGCCTTCCGCGCCGCCGGCATTGGGCCGTGGTCGCCCCCCAGCCTCGAGATCTTCTCGGCGAGCTACTGCGGCAAGCGGGTGACGATGAAGCGATGGGTCATGCTCACCACTAATACGGACGAGACATACATCGAGACGGGAATCAGCTACTTCGAGATCTGGCGGGATGTCTCGAAGCAGCGCAACTTCTTCAACGACTTCGCTCTCACGCACCCGCAGGGTTTCTCGTATCAGGGCATGATCCCCGCGAATAAGGCGCTGACTGCGGACCAGGTCATCGCCCAGCTCAAGTCCCAGCACGTCCCGGTGATCATGCGGTGGAACAACCAGTCACCGGACGGGCGGTACACGAACATCATCATCAGGCTCGGCGGCGTCTACGCCGAGGTCATCATCGTCCCCGGCGTCACGTAACCATGCTGCGTCCCTGATCGGACCCGTGGCCGAGCGGTACGGAATCGAGGTGGTCGGGCCGCCGCGCCGGGTGTCGCAGCCGTGACCCTGCTGGTCGGCGCCGTTGGCCGGACCTGTCGATGCTGTCACGGTTCGCGCATGACCACACCGGTGTTCGACCTCGGAGCGGTATTCGACAGTCACGTCGCGGCCGAGTGTTGGGTGTGGCACCAGCCCGGCCAGGATCTCCAGGTCTTCTGTCGATTTCGTAAAGGGGTCCGCCCCCCATCACGAAAGCGAGCCTGACCCTTTCTCGGGCGGCGTGCCACATAATGAGATCAGTGCCTTCTCGGAGGGCACGCCCGACAGATCATGACCATCGAACCCTAGGAGCTCTCGCGATGCACAACATCAACGTGGACACACTCAAGCAGACGATCGCGCTCGCCAAGAACGACCCGTCGGCCGTCGTCCAGCACGTCAGCTTCGAGGGCGAGTGGCAGACGGACTCCGGGCCGCAGTTCACCGCTGCGATTCCTATGCCTAACGGCGAAACCGTGACCTTCCAGGCGGACTTCCCGCCGCCGATGGGCGGCACCGGCTCGGCCCCCAACCCGCTGGCGTACTGCTTCTGGGGTGGGCTCGCGTGCTACGCGATGACCTTCGCCCAAGAGGCCGCGCTGCAAGGCGTCACGCTGCGCGGCCTGCGCGCCCGCACCAACGCCGAGGTGGACATGAGCCGCGCCCTCGGCGCGACCGACAACCCACCAGTGCAACGCATCGACTGGACGCTCGAAGTCGACGCCGACGCAGGCACCGACCAGCTCGACGCCATCAAAGCCCTTGCGGACGAGCACTGCCCCGGCGTGTACTGCCTGCGTAACCCGATCGAGCTCCACACCGCGCTTCAACGATCGTGATCGAATAGGGGCAGAAGCGGCTTCGGCTTCGCAGATTGCCGCCAACATCCAATCTCCACGTCACGCCCGACCGCTGGCCACGGTCTACCTCGACCCGTCGCTCGTCCCCAAAACGTGGAGAATCAACCGTTGCCGCTACCGAGTGCTACCACCATCGATACCAGTGCCCGCGATCTCCACCACGTAGGAGAGGCCGTTTGGTGATGTTGTTCCCGACAGGCGACTAATGGCCTCGTTGACGCTGTCATTGGCGACGAGCACGACCAGGTGACGCTCGTCGTCACGATCGACAATCACTCTATGGGGCACAGTCGTAAGCAGTTCGTTGATGACCTTGACAGGATTCGCGCTCGCCGTCTGCAGGACCACCTGTCGAGGCATCGACGTTACTGAATCCCCGACGAATGAGCCGACTTGGAAGAGCACGATCACTCCGGCTACGGCAAGAGCCAGAGCAATCCACGGGAGTGATCGAACCGATCGCCGCAACGGAGTACGCTCGCGGCCACGCTTGAGCGATCCGAGCAACAGATCGTGCGGAATGCCAACGACGGGCAGTCGATCAATCTCATCCATGGACATGGCCAGCGTGACAATGCGCTCGCGACAGTCAGGACACGAATCGACATGACGCCGAATCGCGTCGGATCTATCGGGTCCGAGTTCGCCGACCACATAATCGAGCAGCACGACCTCTTGTGGGTGCGCAATTGTGTCGTCGAACTCATCCATCAGTTCGGACGATAGCGCCGCTTCGTCGCAGGCGAATCGGCGCGACTGCTACCGTACGGCGCGGTATGGACCCGTCGCTTGAGGATTCTTACGCCGCGCTTGAGGCGGCTCGTGGGTATTTTGCCGACGCGACGGATTTTACGATCGGTATTGAGGAGGAGTTTCAGATCCTCGATCGCGACACACTGCTGTTGACCAATCGTTTTGAGGAGTTGCGCGACGCCTGCGAGTTGGGTCCCCTCCGTGGCAATGTGGCCGGCGAGTTGATCGCCTCTGAGATCGAGGTCAAGACGGGACGCGGCGAAAACTTCAGCGATGCGGCGCGCATGCTGATCGACCGTCGCATCGCACTCGCAGACGAGGCTGTGCGCCTCGGCGTGCAGCTTGGATCCATCGGTACGCACCCGACATCACCTTGGACAGACCAGCGCATCATCGACACACCGCACTACCGGATCGTCGAGGGGACATTGCGCTACATCGCTTGGCGCAACAATACGTTTGGCATGCACGTGCACGTCGGCATCCGTGGCGCAGATCGTGCGATGGCGGTCTCCAACGCGATGCGGACGTATCTACCCGAATTGCTCGCGCTATCGTGCTCCTCTCCGTGGCTTGAGGGGCGCATCACCCATCTGCGCTCGACGAGGACACAGATCTTCACGCGCATGTTTCCCCGCTGTGGCATCCCAGACGTCTTCGTCGATTGGGCCGATTACGACCGCTATGTCCGCTTTCTTCTTGAGACCCGGTCAATTCGCGACCACACCGAAATTTGGTGGACCGTGCGACCACACCAGTCTTTCGGTACCGTCGAGATTCGCGCCTGCGATGCGCTCCCCGACATTGCGGAATCGATCGCGGTCGCGGCATTCCAGACGGCACTCGCAGCGCGCGCTGCACGGCTCTACGATGCCGGAGAGTTGGCTGCGCCCTCGCGTCCAAGCGATCTCGAAGAGAACCTTTGGCGGGCGTTGCGCTGGGGCATGTCGCGTGAGTTGATCGACCTAGAGCAGCGCAAAGAGGTCCCTGCCGACGAGCACATCCGCCGACTGCTCGAAGCGTGTGCGCCCGAGATCGCGACACTCGGACTGGCACCATGGCTTGAGCCGTTGGAGGGAATACTGACGCAGGGCGACCACGCATCGCGTTGGAAGCGTCGTGTTGAAGAGGGCGAGGACATGTCGGTGATCCACGCCGAGCAGGTCGAAATCACGATGGCGTCTGCGCGACGTCTCGCAGACAAGGTGGGTTGAGATGACGGACGAAGTGCCTAAAGTGGACGAACCGCCTGCCGAGCAAGTTGCGGGCATGCCCGAAGTTGATCTCGCGCAGATTCGTGTCGAGTCGTTGATCTTGCAGTTTGCCTCAGAGCTGATGTCGATCGGTGCTGGCCAGCTAGGTCTGATCCCCGGGATGATCAATGGCGGCGATGGTGTGCAGGCACGGCTGGCGATCGGCGGCGCCGACGCGCTCGTCAACGCCTTCCTATCTGGGCTACCTGCGGGCACTGCACTACCGCCGCAGGTGCAGGAGTTGCGTCGTGCGTTGGCGGAGATCAAACTTGCGTTCGTGGAGGCAGTCGGCGAGTCGCTTGGGGAGCATGCACCTGCCACGGGTGATAATTCCTCGCCACCTCCGCCACCACCTCCGCCCGTGGAACCACCACGACCAAAGATCTGGACGCCCGGCGGCGACGTGTGACCGCGCGTGCGACGATCGGGGTGTTTGGTGGTAGTGGCTTTCAGCATTTATTCGCCGAGGCAGAGGAGCTGCACGTTGAGACGCCATACGGTAATCCGTCTGACGTCATCACGATCGCCGAGATTGGCGGCCAGTCGGTCGCCTTCCTGCCCCGCCACGGACGTGGGCACCGATTACCGCCGCACCAGATTCCTTACCGGGCCAACCTCTGGGCGATGAAGGAGCTCGGCGTCGAGCGGATCCTCGCACCCTGCGCCGCCGGCTCCCTCGACCCAAGCGTGCCGCCCGGAGCGATAGTGCTTGTCGACCAGTTTGTCGACCGCACCAGCGGGCGAACACACACCTTCTATGACGGTCCGGGCGCGACCCATGTTGCCGCCGCTGACCCGTACTGTCCACAACTCCGCGTGGCGCTGCTTCGGGTCGGCCAACGCCTCGGGCTGGACATCCGCGCCGACGGCACAATGGTGGTGGTCGAGGGCCCGCGCTTCTCCACGCGAGCCGAGTCGGCCTGGTTTCGCAGCATGGGCTGGCAAGTGGTCAATATGACGGGCTATCCTGAGGTGATCTTGGCCCGCGAACTCGAACTCTGTTACGCGACGATTGCCTTGATAACCGATTACGACGCGGGACTTGCAGAAGACGCAAGGGTGGCGGCTGTTACCGCTGGCGATGTGGTGGCGATGTTCGCGGCGAATCTGGAACGCCTGCAGACACTGATTGTCGAGACAATCACCGATCTCGGGCCACGGCCGATCGACGATAGCTGCCGCAACGCACTCACTGGCGCCACGCTCTAGAGAGCAGAGAGACTCCTTGTTCGCTACTCCACTACTGCTGGCGGCATTACTCATCGCCCCCTTTGCAACCCGCACGGTCGTGCCCATCGTAAACGCGAACGTCGCAATCACAGCCGTGCCCGTGGTCTTCAATCCGACAGCCACGGCGCGCGCGCGTGTCACAACGATCGTCGTCAACGCACAGACGGCAGGGACCTTGACGATCGTGGTGGAGAGCGAGCGGGGCATCACGATCAAGCCACTCCTGTCTTATGCAACGGTTGCGGCCGGATCCGAGGCCACTGTCACCTGGGATGGCGCTGGCGTGGTGGATGGAGAGTACGCCATCCATGCCACCCTGATAGATGCGACGGGGGTCTCGAGCGAGGCAATTGCCGCCGTCACCGTAGATACGACCCCGCCAATCGTCACGCTCGCACCAGTCGTCCCTGCAACGACTGCGAGGGGACCCGTCGATCTGCGGGCTCGCGCGTCCGATATCAGCGACCTACGCACGGTTGTGTTGACGATTGACAGTCAACTCGGCAAGCGACTCGGTACCGTGCCGATGCTGCTCGGTGACGATCGCGCCTCTGCAGCGATCGCGTGGACGCTGCGTCTGCGTAAACGATTGCTCTTGCCCGGCGTGTACACGCTGACAACGACCGCCACCGATGGCGCAGGCAACGTCGGGGTCTCACCATCGCGCATTCTGCGCGTCGAGCGAGCGGTGCATAATCAGATTATCTACTCACTCCGCGATGCTGGCCCAGCGGTTGCACTGACGTTCGACGATTGTGTCCGGGGCTCTGATTGGCTGCGAATCATCCGGGCTTTTAAGGCCGCCAAGGCGCATACAACCTTCTTTTGCAATGGCGTCCATGTGCGCAAGAGTCCCGACGCCGCGAGGGCCGCTGTTGCGGGAGGGCACACGATCGGATCGCATACCTGGGCGCACCCGTGGATGACGCGTCTGTCGGCCGCAGAGCAGAACAGCCAGATTGCGGGCGACCAAGAGATCTGGTGGCAGGTGGCGCGAGTCTCACCCGCACCGTTTTTCCGCCCACCATACGGCGATCACAACGCAGTCACCCGGAGCGAGGCAGGCAAGCGTGGCTTCGCCTATACCGTGCTCTGGGATGTTGATCCTTCCGACTACCTGAATCCCCCAGCAGGCGTGCTCGTGGATCGTGTTACGCAGAAATCTCGGGCTGGATCGATCGTCGTGATGCACGCCAATGCCAACACGGCGGCGGCAGTGCCTGCGCTGATTCGCGCACTCCGCAAGAGGGGGCTAGAGCCGAAATCGCTGGATGAGATGTTCGGGACCGGAGCCTATCTCACCCCTGCCAACGGCTAACATCGACCGGCCCGGCACCCGTGCCATAGTGACGACCTCCGCGCACCGCTCCCGTTGCAACACGCTTTGCCTGCAGCGCTGCGTCCACGAGTTGCACGCCGCCGCCGAGCAGCGTGGCGAGTGTCGCGGCGTATGTGCAGCCCGCGCCGTGGGTCGTCGAAATCGGTAGTCGAAGTCCTGGGATCTCGTGGAGTCCCGTCTCGTCGCACAAAATATCCGCCGCAATTGGGCCATGTCCGCCGGTGACGATCACCGCACAGCCGTAGGCGTCAAAAATGCTGCGGGCGAGCACGCGAGCGTCATCGCTATCCGAGCGCGCGAGCAGCTGGGCTTCGTAGAGATTGGGGGTTGTGACGCGGGCGAGTGGAAGCAGCTTGGCTGTCAGAGTCGCGACGGCATCGGCATCGAGCAGGTCGGCACCCGACTCTGCGCGCATGACAGGATCGACCACGATCGGTATGCACATGCTGGGATCAAGCTCGGCGAGCACCGTGGCGACCGCTTCGATGACACCAACTGTCCCGAGCATTCCCGTTTTGACGGCATCGATTCCGAGGTCGTCAATCACCACGCGCATCTGTTCGGCGACAACAGCTGGTGGGACGGAGTGCACCGCTGAGACGCCGACCGTCGATTGCGCTGTCACGGCGGTGATTGCTGTCATCGGAAACCCGCCACTCGCGACGATTGCCTTGATGTCGGCCTGCACGCCGGCTCCGCCACCGGAATCGCTGCCGGCCACCGAGAGCACGCGTGGCGCCGTATCGAGTGTCTCCGTTAGTCCCCGGATGGCTGCGGCCGGATCGACGCTGTCGGCGATCTCTCGGACTGCGGCAAGCCGCGTCGCGCCTACGGCCACAGCCCGCTGGGCATGCCTACGATCCAGCCCACCCAGCGCAAACCACGGCAGCGTTGCCACGCGGGCTGCTTCCGCGGCTGCGGAAAGGCCAACTGGTTCGCGTCCGGGTTTGGTCGGGGTTGCCCAGAGCGGACTGACAGAGGCATAGTCTGCCCCCTCGGCGGCGGCAGCCGCCAGTTGCGATCCACCCCTTGTCGTACGGCCAACAATCGCATCGGGGCCGAGCAGGTCGCGCGCACCTGCAATCGAACCGTCGTCTTGCCCTAAATGCACACCATCAGCGCCAACGAGCGCCGCCAACTGCGGATCGTCGTTGACCACGAACAGCACACCTGCCGTCTGCGCGGCTCTTGCGCACGTCCGGGCCGAATCTTCCAACTGTGCAGCGGTCACTGTGCGGTCACGTAGCTGAATGATGCCCGCGCCGGCGCTGGCGAGCGTGGGAATCAAGTCTAAAAGCAGACCGGCGCGCAACTGTGTGGGAGCGATCACATAGATCCTCGACGCTGATAGCAGCTCGAGTCGCTCCGCGCGTGTTCTCATGCGGCCGTGCCCGGCCCGAGATCGGGACGCCCCTGATCCGGAGTAGAGGCATGGGCGTAGCGCCGCCGTGGCACCCGTCCGCTCCGTGCCGCCAGCCAGCCGGCCTCAATTGCGAGACGAAACGCACGCGCCATCTGCCGTGGTTCAGCCGAGCGACTGATCGCGGTCGCTGCGAGAATCGCATCGCAGCCGAGCTCCATCGCCAGCGCTGCGTCGGACGCGGTGCCAAGCCCCGCATCGAGAATCACGGGAACGCCAACCGCCTCCCGCAACAACGAGATGGCGTGGGGATTGAGGATACCGAGCCCACTACCGATTGGACTACCGAGCGGCATTACCGCGACGCAGCCAATCGCTTCGAGGCGGGCGGCGAGAATCGAATCGTCACTGGTGTATGGAAAGACCTGGAAGCCATCGGCAACGAGTCTCCGGGCCGCAACCAGCGTTCCCTCCGGATCGGGCAGCAAGGTCTGCTCGTGGCCGATCACCTCGAGCTTGACCCACGCGGTATCGAGGGCTTCGCGGGCCAGGTGCGCGGTGCGCACTGCGTCGTCGGCGGTGTAACAGCCGGCGGTATTCGGTAATACCCGAGCGCCACCAGCGAGGATGGCCTCCAAGAGACCAGGTGGCGCCTGTTCGAGTCGCCGCATCGCAACGGTCACCATCGCGCTGCCGCTGATCGTCAAGGTCTCGGAGAACACCGCTAGGTCGGTAAACCCGCCCGAGCCCAGAATCAGTCGCGAGCCGAGTGTCTCACCTGCTACCTGCCAACACCTCTCATCCACCAGCGCTGGCACGGACCACCTCCACCGTAGCGTCCGCTGCGAGCACGTGTTTCGACCACTCGCTGCGCTGCACGACGACGCCGTCCAGCGCAATCGCCACGCCAGACTCGTCGTCTTTGAGGCCGACGAGTCGCGCCACATCGAGTACGCAACTACCGTCCGCAACGGTCGTTTTCGCGCCGTTGACGACGATGGTGATGATCTCAACGTCTTCGTCTTGCGTCATCGCGAGCTTCCTCCGCTGGGGTAAACCAGATCAGGTTCCGCGGTCGCGAGGTAGGCCTCGCCTCTCAGCCCGAATGGGCTCCCGCGCTCAATCCACCGCACTCTAACCGACGACCGGCGTTTGCGCACCGGGCGAGTTGATACCGTTCGCCGGCTGCCGCATCGGTAGTTCCCCGTATTCAAGGAGTAATTCCGACCTGATGTCCACGTTCTTTGCCGAAAACGCCGTGTTGATCGCACTGGTGTGCGGTGCCATCACTGTCCTCTACGGACTGATCCTGACCCGCTGGGTGCTCGCCAAGCCCGCGGGAGACGACAAAATGCGCGAGATTGCCAAGGCAATCCAAGAGGGGGCCTCCGCGTACCTCAGTCGCCAGTACCGCACCGTCGCCATAGTCGCGATCGTGATCGCCCTGATCCTGCTCTTCGTTCCCGACCTCGGTGGCTGGAAAGTTGCAGTCGGGTTCGCGATCGGTGCGATTCTATCGTCGATTGCCGGGTTCATTGGCATGAACGTTGCTGTGCGCGCAAACGTGCGCACAGCAGAGGCTGCCAAGAGCGGCCTCAGCCCGGCCATGGATATTGCCTTCAAGGGTGGTACCGTGACCGGTGTTCTCGTTGTCGGATTGGGACTGATCGGCGTGGCCGGGTACTACGGGATTCTGCTCGCAGCAGGCTTCGACCAGTCGGAGGCCCTGCATGGTCTGATTGGTCTTGGCTTTGGTGGCTCGCTGATCAGCGTGTTCGCTCGCGTCGGTGGCGGCATCTTTACGAAGGGCGCCGACGTCGGCGCAGACCTTGTCGGCAAGATCGAAATTGGCATCCCCGAAGACGACCCGCGTAACCCCGCCGTGATCGCCGACAACGTTGGTGACAACGTTGGTGATGACGCCGGTATGGCAGCCGACCTGTTCGAAACGTACGCCGTCTCGATCATTGCCGCGATGCTGCTCCTCAACCAATTTACCGACGGCAACGCTGCCCTCGTTGGACTACCGCTCGTATTGGCCGGGCTGTCCGGCCTTGCCTCGATTGTTGGCACGCTGATCGTGCGCGTAAAGGAGGGCGGCTCGGTGATGGCAGCGCTCTATCGTGGCGTGCTGGTTTCGGCAGTTCTGTCGGCCCTGTTGTTTATCCCTGCGATTTTCTCGCTCGATGCCGAGTTCGTCGCCAATGCTGACGCGCTTGGTGGCGCGACGACGGCCAAGATCTTCGGCTGCGCGCTTATTGGGTTGGCCATCACTGCACTACTGATGGGCATTACCGAGTACTACACCGGCACGAAGTGGAAGCCTGTGCAGGAGATTGCTGAGGCTTCGACCACCGGCCACGCCACGAACATCATCAGCGGCCTCGGCTTCTCGATGCAGGCGACTGCTGCTCCCGTGATTGTGATTGGCGGTGGCATTCTGCTCGCGAACTGGTTTGCTGGTCTGGCTGGCATTGCAATTGCCGTGGTCGCCATGCTCTCGATGGCTGGCGTGATCATCGCGCTCGATGCCTTTGGACCGGTCACGGACAATGCCGGCGGTATTGCGGAGATGGCGGGCTTGCCTGAGGACGTACGCAACAAGGTCACGGATCCGCTGGATGCCGTCGGGAATACCACCAAGGCGGTCACGAAGGGGTACGCGATCGGTTCGGCGGCACTGGCAGCGGTGATTCTCTTCGCCGCATATCGTGACGAGCTCGTCTTGCAGTTGACGGAGGCCGGGAAGCTGCCCAGCGGGGGCCTCTTCTTCGACCTCGCGGACCCTTGGGTCATCGTCGGTCTGCTGATCGGCGGAGCGATGCCATTCGTCTTTGCGTCCTTCTGCATTAGCGCAGTCGGCAAAGCAGGAAAAGCCGTCGTCGAAGAGGTGCGTCGGCAGTTCCGCGAGAAGCCGGGCATCATGGATTACAGCGAGCGACCCGACTACGCTCAGTGCGTCGACATCGTGACACGCACGGCACTGCGCGAGATGCTGGTACCAGCTGCGATTCCCGTCGTGATCCCCGTGTTGGTTGGCTTGATCGTGATCTGGAGTGACAACGCCTTCCAGATGCTCGGTGGCCTGCTCGTCGGCACAATTGTCACCGGCCTGTTCCTGGCTATTTCGATGACGTCAGGTGGCGGCGCGTGGGACAACGCTAAGAAGCTGATCGAAGATGGCGCGCATGGTGGCAAGGGCTCGCTTGCCCACCAGGCCGCGATCACGGGAGACACGGTCGGCGATCCTTACAAGGACACCGCTGGCCCAGCGATCAACCCGATGATCAAGATCGCAAACATCATCGCGATTCTGATCATTCCGGCACTCGTCGCACTTTCCTAGTACCGCAAGGTTCGGCCCCGTCGGCTTCGGTCGGCGGGGCCATATTGCATTCTGTGGCGATCACTTCGGGCAACACAGCCACCGCGGGCAGCGTTAGATTCCGGCGAGTAGTCCGCCGTCAACCGGCAGGGCCACGCCGGTAACCCAGGCTGCCTCGTCGGAGCCGAGGTAGACGAAGGCGTCAGCGATATCCCGAGGCGATCCCAAGCGTCCAGCAGGGTGGAGGCCGGTTGCATACGCGCGAACGGCGTTGGGGTCGTCCTGTGCGGCGAGGAAGGTCTCCAACATCGGGGTCTCGGTAAATCCTGGGCAGACGCAGTTGGCGCGCACGCCGTGCGGTGCACCGTCGAGCGCAATGCACTTGGTCAGCATCACGACCCCAGCTTTGGAGGCGCAGTAGGCCGCCTGGTTGGCCGAACCGTCGAGCCCGACGACGGAGCCGGTCAGCAGCACCGTGCCACGCGAAGCTTGGAGGTGTGGCCAGGCGGCTCGCAGAAAACGGTGGACGCTCGTCAGGTTCGTGGTGATGGCGTCATCCCAGGTCGCGTCATCAAGCTCCCAGAGGGCGCCGACACAGGGGCGAGCAGCGTTGAGGACGAGAAGATCCAGCCCGCCGAGGCGCGCCACGGTCTCGTCTACCGCGGAGGAAATCGCGGACGCGTCGCGGATGTCGGCGGTCACATCGCCACCAACGAGATCCACGGACACAACGGTCGCCCCCTCGGCGCGGAAGCGCTCGACGATCGCGGCACCGATACCCGACGCGCCACCGGTCACGAGCGCGCGCTTACCAGCGAGTCGGTCCATCTGTTGATTCTACTGTGCGGCGAGAACGCGCAGCAACACCGGCGGGCCCTCGCAGACCGCGAGACCCGCGATTCGCTCGATCGCACGACGAGAGGCACCCTCGGGTGCGGGGTGTGTGACGATCACGAGCTGGGCGCGACCATCGGCCGCCCGCTGGACGACGGAGTCGATTGAGACCTGCTCCTCGGCGAGGATCGTGGCGAGCGTTGCCAGCACGCCCGGCTCATCCCGCACGTCGAAGCGCAGGTAGAGCGCCGATTCCACCGCGTCGGCTGGCACGAGGGGTAGGTCACGGAAGAAGCTGTCGGCACGAAGGAAACCGCTGTTGGAGGTGCCTAGGACGCCCATCAGGTCGCCGATCACGGCGGATGCTGTCTCATCTCCGCCCGCACCCGGCCCGATCAGCGTTATCTCGCGGATCGCGTCGCCTCGCAGCATCACCGCGTTGAACGACCCGTTGACGGCGCTCAGTGGATGCTCGTGTGGGACGAGGGTGGGGGCGACGCCGACCACAACTCCCGCCTCGACGCGCCGGGCCTGGCCGATCAGCTTGATGCTGTAGCCCAGATCCTTGGCGAAGGCAACGTCCACAGGATCCAGCGTGTCGATGCCCTGATGCGGGACATCATCGATGGTGACGCGGGTATGGAAGGCAATCGAGGCGAGAATCGCTATCTTGGCGGCGGCATCGCTACCGGTCACGTCCTCGGTCGGATCGGCCTCTGCATAGCCGAGGCGCTGCGCCTCTGCGAGCACCGTTGCGTAGTCCGCGCCCTCGGCCATCTTCGTCAGCATGAAGTTGGTCGTTCCATTGACGATTCCCAGCACGGCGTTGACTTCGCTCGCGATCATCGACTCGCGCAAGACCTTGACAACAGGAATTGCCGCGCACACGCTGGCCTCGAAGCGCAGTTGCACACCGTGCTTTTCTGCTGCAGCGAAGAGCTCTGCACCATGTCGTGCAAGCAATTGCTTGTTGGCTGTGACGACCGATTTGCCGGCGGCGAAGAGTTCGAGGATCCACCCACGCGTCGGCTCGATCCCACCCATCACTTCGGCAACCACGGCAATTGCGGGGTCATCGCGGATATCTGCGAAGTCGGCCGTCAATAGTCCCGGGCGCGGTGTACTGTCGCGCTGTGCGTTGACGTCTCGGACCAGTGCGCGGCGAACTTCCACCGGCGCGCCTACAACACGAGCAATGTCTGCCTGACGTGCGGTCAGGAGACGGTCAACAGCCGACCCGACGGTGCCGTAACCGAGCAGTCCGATGCCTGTAGGAGAGTCGTTCATGCGAGGTGGCAGCCTAGCGGTCGGGTACGGTTCGTGAGTCATGTCGACGTCTTCGCGCAGCCTTGGCCTGATCGAGCGCTACCGGCAATGGTTGCCCGTCGATCAGGACACTCCGATCATATCGTTGGGCGAGGGCTCGACCCCACTGTTGCGGGCCCCACGCCTCGGTGCACGGCTCGGCGTCGATCTGTATCTCAAGGTTGAGGGTGCCAATCCCACCGGGTCATTCAAAGACCGGGGGATGACGATGGCGTTATCACGGGCCGCGCAAGCGGGTGCTCAGGCTGTGATCTGTGCCTCGACAGGCAATACGTCGGCGTCAGCTGCCGCCTACGCAGCGCGCGCGGGTATTCGCTGTATCGTGGTGGTTCCTGGCGGCAAGGTGGCACTCGGTAAACTTGCCCAGGCTCAGGTGGCGGGTGCGCAGGTCGTCCAGATCGAAGGATCCTTCGACGACGCTCTGCGACTGGTTCGCGTGATCAGTGACGAACACCCGATCACCCTCGTTAACAACCTCAACCCGTACCGCTTGGAGGGACAAAAGACCGCGGCATGGGAGATCATTGACGACCTCGGGCGGGCGCCCGAGTGGATGTGCCTTCCCGTCGGCAATGGTGGCAATATCACAGCCTATTGGCGCGGTTACAAGGAGGCCCTCGAACGGGGACAGATCACGCAACTGCCGCGCATGCTCGGTGCTCAGGCTGCCGGATCGGCGGCGATGGTCTTGGGTGAGGATGTCTTGCAGCCCGAGACGATCGCCACGGCGATTCGGATTGGCGCGCCGGTGCGTCGCGAGGAGGCCGCGGCCGCGGCCCGCGATTCGGATGGCGGTTTTGTGGCCGCGACTGACCGCGAGATCCTCGACTGGTTTGGGCACGTCGTACGCGATGAGGGTGTCTTTTGCGAGCCATCGAGCGCAGCTTCCCTCGCTGGACTGGCCAACGCGCGAAGCGCCGGAACCGTTGCGGAGGGCGCAGAGGTCGTCTGTGTGCTGACAGGGAATGGACTCAAAGATCCGGACAGTGCGATTGCGGAGAGTGCGCCACCCATCACGATCCCGGCTGAGCGCCTCGCGCTCGAACGCATCGTGTTGGCTGACGCACCGTGATTGCCGTCTACGGTGGCCTGATCGCGGCCAGCTGTTGGGGCATCTCGACCAATCTGGCGGGGGCGTCTGCCAGGCAGATCGGGCCCGCCTCAACACTGGCTTGGGTGGGGATAGCGGGAATCGTGCTGATGACCCCCATCGTCGGTTGGTATGGCATACCGGCGGGCGTGACATGGTGGGATGGGCTGTTGGTGCTGGTTGGCGCGGTGGGCTCGGTGGTCGGCTTGCGCATGACCTATGCGGCACTCGCGAGGGGGAAGGTTGGTGTGGTCGTCGCGATCACCAGTACGGAGGGTGCGATTGCTGCTGTGATCGCCATCGTGCTCGGCGAGTCAATCGGCTGGCCCGCTGCGCTTGGCATCGTTTTGGCAACCTTGGGTGTTGCCGCAGTCGGCTTAGGTCGGCACGTGGATGACTCGCACGAGATGGTGCGTGATAATCGGCGGGCCGGTGTAACCGCGACGGGTGCCGCTCTGATCTTCGGATCATCACTCTACGTGTCGGGCGGCGTCGCCCAGCGCGTTGGTCCCCCATGGGTTGTCTTCGGTGCGCGCCTGCTGGGTGTCCTGATCATCGCCATCCCGCTACTGCTGCGGCGGCAACTCCAAGTCGCCCGTCCCGGAATCTACTTGGCCTGTATCGCTGGCCTTTTGGAGTGTGCCGGCTTCCTTGGTTTCCTGTGGGGAGCGAGCGCGGGCATTGCTGTCGCAGCCGTCCTTGCGACGCAGTACGCCACGATCGCGACGCTGATCTCGTGGATTGTGTTGCGCGAGCGTCTGTCACGCGTGCAACTTGGAGGGATCGCCACTGTGGTGGTTGGTGTCATGGTGCTTTCGGTCTCGAGCTCGATCTAGTGGGCATTCTGCTCGGCATTTTGGCGGCGACCGTCTGGGGTATCGCCGGCGTGGCAGGCGGTCTTGGCGCGCGCAGGGTGGGCGCCCACCGCGCCATCGCGTGGTCAATGATGCTCGGTCTTTTGTTGGCACTGCCGCTCGCGCTCGCGAGCGGTGCGCCTGGGCGAATCGACGTGCGTACCGTGCTCTGGCTGCTGCTGGTCAGTGCAGGAATGCTCGGCGGTCTGGTCTGCGTCTATCAGGGCATGCGTTTGGGCAGCATTGCCGTCGTCGCGTCAATCTCTGCGACGTACGGTGGTGTCGGAGCCGTGCTCTCGATCATTTCGGGAGAACAGCCGTCCACGATCACATTGATCGCCTTGGGCGTGGCCGTCGTCGCAGCCGTACTCGCCTCGCAGGGCGAGACGAACGTCCCTGGTCTTGTCTATGCCAACCCTAACCGCGCGGCACTGCTGGGCGCTGGTGCCGCACTATTGTGGGGCATTCAACTGTGGGCGGGTGCTCAGATCGGCGATGACGTGGGTGCCAGCTGGATGGTCGCGAGTGCGCGCACGGTTGGCGTGGTCGTCGTGGCGCTCCCGCTGATCGCGCGTGGCGCCGCGCGTATCGATCGCCGCACGGTTCCCTATCTGCTTGTGGCGGGCTTCGGCGAGGTGTGTGGAATGACGCTCTTCGTCTTGTCTTCGGCCTACGGTGTCGCGCAGGCCGCCGTCTTGACGAGTCAGTATGGTGCCGTCGCCGCGCTGATCGGGGTGGTGGTACTGAAGGAGCGGTTGCGCGCAATCCAGCTGATCGGCATCGTGATCATACTGCTCGCGGTTGTCCTGATGTCCGTCACGGACTAGCGGTCAGCGCGGCAACAACTTCGGCACGGGCGGAGGCAATCGGCGTGTCGTGCCCACCCAGCGCAGCCTGGACGGCGCTGATTGCCCTCGCCATGCTCAGCCTCAGTGGCCACAAGCCAATGCTCCCCAGCCGGGTTTAACCCACGGTTATGTCAGAAGACCTGTATTGCTTTTGTTTTTCTCAATGGACCTCAATAACAAACAAGTCGTATCCCAATTTAGAAAATGACTCTCCGCCGCCTTCTGTGCACACCACAGTCTCTCCAAGTTTGTAGCCAAATCCCTCGTCTGGCAGTGTGATATTCGGTTCGATTGTGAAGGACATGTTTGGAGCGAGGATGTGTGGATCTCCTTCGACCAGCATCATGGGCTCAAGCCAGCCCGGAGGATAGGCAACACCCGTGCTGTATCCAATGCGGTGGCAACGGTTGCCCACTAGATCCAGCTTTGCCAGGACAGCGTGATTAGCCTCATCCGGTGCTTTCGACGGAGCGCCAGCTTTGGCAGCAGCAATCGCCGCTATGTGGCTTTCGCTAAGGCAATCCCAGACCTCCTGCTGACGTGCTGAGGGCTGGCCGACAACTGCACTACGCATGACAATGCCGTGGTACCGAGCGATGCATCCAGCCAATTCAATGCACACCACATCGCCGATGGATATCGAGCGTCGCGTCGCCATGCCGTGGACAAGAGCGCTGCGGGGACCAGAGACCACCATGGGTGGGATCGCCGCGTATTCACTGCCCGCTTCGCCCAGGGCCGCCGCAGCAATTCCTGCGATGTACGTCTCCGATACACCTGGCCTAATCGCCTCAACCGCCTTGGTGATTGCATAATCACCAATCAACGCAGCCTGCCTTTGGTAGGCGAGTTCCTCAGGGGTCTTGATTAGGCGCTCGGACGGGACCAGCAGTGAGGCATCCGACCAGCTCGCCTCTGGAAGCCCCTTTTTTAGTTGCTCCCATGCTGCTGGGACCAATGTGAAGGCCTGGAGCTCGATGCCAACTGATGCTTCTGCAAGGCCCGATTTGGTGATCTCGTCAATGATCACAGCAACGGGATCTTCGGTGGCGATGTCGTATAAGCGTGGCGATTCCAACCACGATGATGCATATACGCCCGGTCCCTCAGTTGTCCGAGTAACCAGTTTCGGTTCCTCGTCACCAAGGGTAATGATCAAGGCTTGGGACCACAGATAACCGATCGTGTCGAATCCGGTGAGCCAGTGAATGGTGTCGGGAAGCGTCAGGACAAGGCCAGCAAGCTGGTCGGCTTCCATTCGTGCTCTGACACTGGACAGCCTTTTCCTATATGTGCTCAACGTGAAGGGCAGCTGCATCATGTTTTACTCCAATTGTTGACGAGCACAGTTGCTCAAAATTTCCAATACGGTGCGTAGTGCTTCTTCAAATGCGAAATCGTTGGATCAACTCGTTCAGTGTCGTCCGGCACGTAGGCGATTGGATCCGGTAGTTGGGAGTGGCGTCCGAGGATCCCCTCGAGGGTGGCGTGCAGGCAGTAGGCGGCGTAACTTCGTGCGTAGCCGCCTTCCTGAATCAACACAAGGCGTCCCGCGCACAGCTCGTTTGCCAACTCTGCAACCTGAAGACCTAACCGGTTAAACCCCGCCATCGTGACGTTATGGCGACCGTTCGGATCATATGCACTTGCATCTTGTCCGACTCCGCAGACGATGAAATCTGGCGCAAATTCACGAAGAATAGGCCTTGCGATCTCGGTAAAAGCTGTTGTATAAAACTTGTCACCGGCACCTAGTGGCATCGCAATATTGATATTGAATCCCAAGCCATCGCCAAACCCCAACTCATCTACAGCACCTGTTTGGAGATGTGACGGCCCCCATGAACCATGGTCCATGTGAAATGAGACCGTCAGCACTTCCGATTGCGCATAGAAACACTCCTGAGTGCCATTGCCATGATGGACATCCCAATCGACCACCGCGACTCGCGCAAAACCGGCGTTGCGGGCTCGTTGTGCAACCAGCGCCGCGTGGGAGAAGACGCAATACCCGTCAGCATGTTTTGGTTGGGCGTGGTGCCCTGGCGGTCGCACGAGGGCAAACGCTGCCTGGGTTTTCCCCGAGATGACTGCGTCGGCAGCAGCAAGGCAGGTGCCGGCCGCCGCCAAGAGCCCTTCCCAGCTGTTTGGGCCAACCACCGTCGTCGATGTCAAACGTCCACCGCCAGCAGCACAAATTTCGGCGATTTGTGCGATGTATTCGGGGTGATGGATCGTTTCCAGCTCAGGAATCTCCGCCAGCCGGCCGGCATGCCAAACGAGATCATCAGCAATGGGTCCGTGTTCGAGGACATGTTTCATGTTGCGGATGCGGATCGCATTCTCTGGGTGGAGTTCCTGCTCCCAGAGCAGCGGCGAGGCAGCGGCCTCCCACATTCCCTCTCCCGTCTCGTGATTCAGGACGCGTTCATCCCAAAAGACATCGAGCTTCGAAGCAGGCACTCCATCACTCCTGGGAAGGCGTCATGTTGTACACGAAGAATGCGGGTTCGTCTCCAACATTGGCCAACTGGTACCTCCAGCCGGGGGCTAAGAAGACGGAGTCGTGAGGATTGAGATCAAGTACGCCCTCGTCCCAAGTCAACTGAAGGTGTCCGGAGATGATGAAATAGGTCTCAAGCACTGGTCCGTACCAGTGATCCCCGCTATTCGGGCCACGCTCTTCCGTGGACGTCCAGGCCTTGCTGACCTCGCCTGGGTCCAACCAAGAACAGCCTTGTGTCAGATTCGAGCCGCTCCGTTTCTGAGTGATCAGGCGGGCAATTCTTACGCCCGTTACTGCCTCGGCTGCGGGGGTCGGAGGAACAGCATTAAGTGGAACAACGCTTGGGGGAACTCTGTTCGACATCTGTAATTCTCCTAGAGTGCTCGCAGGTTAAACCACAACGGACTGCTGTGGTTTGTGGGTTTGATGCGGCTTGTAGAGCCAGATTCATTGTCGCAAAACCGATCTGGGGATGTCAAGGTAATTACGCCCTACCGTGCGCACCGAGAGTGGCCCCAACTCTTCTCGATCGGCGATGACGTCGGCTCTAGTTGGATGATTGCGTGCGCGCGCACGGTTGGCGTGATCGTGCTGGGCGCCGTCGTGGCGCTGTCTGTTACGGGCTAGCGGTCAGCGCGGCAACAACTTCGGCACGGGTGGAGGCGACCGGCGTGTCGTGCCCACCCAGCGCAGCTTGGACGGCGCTGACAGCATCGTGCAGCGATCCGTCGCCTGCTGCTGATGCCACAAACGCCCGTGCGCAGCCAAGTTGCTGCAGTGTCAGTTCGAGCGACTCGGTCGTGAGCGCACTCGCGCAGCCGAGGCGCGTCCCGGCTTTTGCAGCGCGCCGCAGGATGCCATTTAGTTCGGGATCGGGAACGAGACGAACCGGCGCGGACATCTCAAACCAGCGGGTTAGTTCGCTCCGCCAGTTCGACACATCTGTTCCCGCCCACGTGTCGATCGCAGTGAGCGCGCCCGCTGCGTCGCGCGGTAGTGATGCGGGATCGAGGGGTGGCACCCCGCCGAGCCTACGCGCCAAGTATTCCGCAGCCTCAGCGACGAGCGCGTCGACGTCTGCGAGAGCGGTGTCGAGAATAATTAGTGCGCTCATGCGACTCCTCGTCGGTCATAGAACATCTTCAGCACGATAGACGCAACGGCGATACCGATGGCATCGATGGCCACGTCACTGACGGCGCCGTGCCGGGTCGGGACGAATGTCTGATGGTATTCGTCGACGAACGCATAGGCGATCGCCACGCCAGCGGCCGCGATCAGCGTGAGGTGTGCGCCGATCCGCTGGGCGCGGAATCCCCACGCGCACGCCACAGTGAGGGCCGCGAACACTCCAACGTGTGCGAATTTACGCAGCACGGTATCGAGCGTCCCGCTGGTGATTGCGAGGTCGGGTGTCGCACTCAGTAGCCAGATCGTGATGGCGATCGCACAGGCGGGAATCCAGGCGATTATGCGCACAGAGTGCATCGTACTGGCGCGTCCCACGCATATCCGGATCCGAGTTAGGTGTGACTGTGCGCGCAAGCCGTCACGGTTCGCGCGGCCATTACCCCACATCACCGTGCGGGCCACTGCACGCTAGAACCATGAACACCACTGTCGCACGCCGCCTCCTCTGCCTACCGCTCGTTGCCATCAGTTTCGGTGGCCTGATCAGCCAAGCACGCGGGGCCGAAGCCACCATCACCTACCCGTTTCCGAGCATCGACTCCAGTGGTATCACGGCGTCGGTCGCAGCGGGCATCGCCGGCTGTCTGGTTGGCTGTTCAACGATGCAAGTCACGCCGAGAACTGCTCTCCCTGCGCGTCGACAGAGCGTGTTGCAGTTCGCAGCGCCAGCCGGTACAACCATTCAACTGGCGACGATTCGATTGCGCTACCGCACGAAGGCAGCTGGTGTCTCTGCTCGTGTTCGAAGCCGCATCAATGGTCGCTGGTTCGACGGGCAGCGGCTGCGTTCGGCTGCTGGGGTAACGAGCACCATCTCCGCGGGACGCGGCGCAACGGCAGTGGGCGTCGCTCTGGTGGCGGACACTGCAGTCTCGGCCAAGGCGGTACGGTCAGCGACCGAGAACATGGTGACCATTGGATCAGTTGCGCTCGTCGTACGCGACCTCCTTGTACCGACCGTCGGATGGATTGGAGCGCAACCAGAAGCATCGGGGTGGCAACGTGGCACCGTCTGCGCCACAGCCGGCGCGCAGGACGTCGGGCTAGGAATTGATCACATCGAATACGCGATCGGTTCTGTGGTGACCACCGAGACCGCTCCAACCGGCGTGCGGCTACAGCCGCGACCACTCAACTTCACCGATCAGTTGTGCGTCGACACGGCACAGGTCGGAGACGGGACGTATGGCACGTCACTGACGGCGGTTGACACCAGCGCAACCGGCAATCGCAGCAGCGCCGTAATAGGTCTGATCAGCATCGATAACACGCCACCCAGTGTTAGCTTCGTGTCACCGCCCGATACCGAGACGCGCACCCCGGCCCTGGTGCTCAACGTCGAGGACCGGACCAGCGGCGTGGCAGATGTTTCGCTCAGTGTGGATGGATTTCCGCTCTCCATAAAACGGGTCGGCTCGACCGTGACGGCGACCACGGTGCAGCCCCTCAGTGACGGGTTGCACCGTGTCGCGTGGGAGGTCTTGGATGTCGCCGGCAATAGCACCACAGGTGCCGAGACTGTCGCTATTGCCGATCTCACGCCACCCACGGTAGATCAGGCTCTCCCACAGGGCAACGCAACGTCACTCAGCCCGATTTCAGCCCGCATTGTGGATACGGGAGCCGGCGTCGCGGCCGATGGAGTGCGACTGGCAGTCGATGGCATCGACGTGACGGCGATGCTGGAACTGACGGCTGGCATCATGCACTACCAGTCGCTCCGCCCGTGGACTGAGGGCGATCACGTAGTGCGAATGATTGCCACGGATAAAAGTGGTAACCGCTCCGTGGCAGAATGGGCGTTCAACATTCCCATCACACCCGCGCCGGCACCCACACCGGCACCGGTAACGGCAACACCCGAGGCAGCGCCGCAACCTGTCGCTTCGGACACGGAAACGCCGGTCCCGAGTCGTGCTGTTGGGAGGTCACAGATCGACGCCCCCGTGCGGTTTGTAACCCGCGGCAGCAGTGTTCCCTTGCTTGTGGAGGTGAGTCGTGACGGTCTGCCGGCGGCTGGCGCCCGTCTCCAACTGCATTGGAATGGCAAGGCACTGACAACACAACCAATCGTCGACGAATCGGGGCAAGCCGCGATCCGCGTTCCACAAGCTGTCACCGGCACACTCACGATCTCCCTTGGCAGGATCAGCGTGGAGGTGTCGGTGCAGCCTGCGCCAGCCGTACGACTGACGACGCGGAGGATGCGCGTTGTCGCTGGTGGTGCCGTGACCCTCAGCGGCACCCTGGTGGGTAGCGATCTGCGGTTCGTTCGTATTGAGGCGAGGGTCGCAGGCAGATGGCTCTTCGTGACGCAGGTGCCCGTCAGTCGTCGTGGTGTATTTGGAACACCCGTTCGACTCGAACGAGCGGGTGCGTATCTCGTTCGTGCGTCTGCAGGACGCCTCCGTTCGAGCGTTGTTCGACTCGTCGCCCGCTAGATCAAGGGCATTGGGCCCTAGCCTGCTACCTTGATCCAGGCATGGTCGACCCCGCACTAACTGGTCTCAATGCGGCACAAATCGATGCTGTCACGGCCGATCCGGGGCCGATTCTTGTTGTCGCTGGTGCAGGCTCGGGCAAGACGCGCGTGCTGACGCACCGCATTGCGCACCTCGTTGAGCAACATGGTGCTCCACCATCATCAATCCTTGCAATCACCTTCACCAATAAGGCTGCGAGCGAGATGGCCGAACGAGTCAACCGCCTACTCGGCGGACGCGCAACGGGTATGTGGGTGATGACTTTCCACGCTGCCTGCGCGCGCATCCTGCGCGCCGAGGCGACGCGGATTGGTTTTCGACAATCCTTCACGATCTATGACTCCTCGGACCAAGTGCGCCTCGTGCGCTCGATCATTGAGGACGATCTCGGCAAGGACAGCAAGCGCTACCCCGCACGCGGCGTCCACGCCCGCATCTCAGACGCGAAGAACCGCCTACTCTCGCCCGAGCAGTTCATCGCCGAGTCGGATGGGTACTTCGACACGACCGTTGGTGAGGTCTACGTGCGCTATCAGCAGCGTCTGCTGGAGGCGGGGGCAATGGACTTCGACGATCTGCTCGTCCATACCGCAAACCTGCTCGAGCAGATCCCCGAGGCGCGGAACAAGTGGCAGACCGCGTTCCAACACCTGCTCGTTGATGAGTACCAAGATACGAATCATGCCCAGTATCGGCTGATCCGCTCGCTCGCAGCGGGGCACCGCAGCGTCTTCGTCGTCGGCGATTCGGATCAGTCGATCTATTCGTGGCGTGGGGCAGACATCCGAAACATCCTCGATTTCGAGAAGGACTTCCCCAACGCCCGCACGATTCGGCTCGAGCAGAATTATCGCTCCACGCAGAACATCCTCGATGCCGCAAACGCCGTGATCGAACACAACGACAACCGCCAGGAGAAACGCCTCTGGTCCGAACTCGGTGCGGGCGACCGAGTGCGCGTCGTGGAATGCCAGGACGAACGCAGCGAGGCGCGCTTCGTCGTCGGACAGATCAGTCGGGTGATCGGCGAGGGTGGCTCCCTGCGCGACGTCGCGGTGTTTTATCGCACCAACGCGCAATCGCGCGCAATGGAAGAGGCACTGCGGCAGGCCGAGGTGCCGTATCGCATTATCGGGGGTACGGGGTTCTACGATCGACAAGAGGTCAAGGACGCGCTCGCCTACCTGCGCGCGATTGCGAACCCGAGTGACGATGTCTCGCTTCGGCGAATCATCAACGTGCCGCGGCGCGGGATTGGCGACACCACCGTGTCGCGACTCGCAGAACATGCTGCGACACTCGGGATCACGCTACGTGCGGCGCTCGATGACGCTGAGTCGGTGTTGCCGGGTGCTGCTGCCAAGAAGGCCGTCACGGGCTTTGCCTCGCTACTCGAGCGGTTGACGGCCGCTGCCGTCGATCTTGAGCCGGGTGAGCTACTTGAACGAGTCTACGAGGAAACCGACATGATCGAGGGACTCCGCGCAGAGCGAACATTGGAGGCCAATGGTCGTATTGAGAACCTCCACGAGCTACTCGGTGTCGCGCGCTCGGCGACCCTGACCGGCGAGGCGGAGGAGGACCTCGCGATCTTCTTGCAAGAGCTCAGTCTCGTCTCGGATGCCGATCAGTTGCCCGATGCCGACGACGACTCGGCAGTCACGATGATGACGCTCCATACCGCGAAGGGCTTGGAGTTTCCACGGGTCTACATGATTGGCCTTGAGGACAACATTTTTCCACACGCCCTCGCGCTTGAAGAAGCCAATCTCGAGGAGGAGCGCCGCCTCTGTTACGTGGGAATGACCCGTGCGCGAGAGCAGTTGACGATGACCTACGCTCGCACGCGCAGCATCTATGGTCGCCAGGGCTCCAATCCGCCGTCGATGTTCCTCGCGGAGATCCCCGGCGATCTAGTGGAACACGAACGCGTCGGCCTACGCGGTGGTACGGCGATGCCGTCTGCGCGTGGACGCTGGTCGGACACGGTACCCACGGCTGCTCCGATGCGTCGTATTGAACGCGCGACTACCAATGATCTGCCGATCATCTCCGCGGGTGACACCATTCGCCATCGGACGTGGGGGGAAGGCATTGTCATCAGTGTCCCCTCGGCGGAGGAGATTCTGGTCCGTTTCCCCGAGGCCGGCGAGCGACGGCTCCATGTCGCCTACGCACCGATCGAAGTCGTCTAATTCGTCGGATGCGCGTCGTCGTGCGAGAGGGGGCGCGCTATGGGCATGGCTATCCGCAGCGTCTGTGTTGGTTGTCACAAACGTACGGAGAAGACAGCACTGTGCGTGGATCCAACCCGTGTCCCAGCTTATTACGCCATGTACCATGAAGTTAACGTCTCGCACGTACGCGAGGGACTCAAAAGGAAACCACGATGGCCAAACCAAAGCGTCAGCAACGCCGCGCCTCCCAGCGGCAGGAGGCCAAGCAGCCACCCGCCACAGAACGTAGAAAATGGTTGATGCTCGCAGCGGTCGGCATAGCGATCGCCATCGTGCTTGTGTTTGTCACAACGCGCAATGCCGAAGACGGTGGCACCGGTGATGGCGGCCAGGCAGCAACGAGTCAGCAGCAAGCTGCGTCCGGCCTGCCGGACACGCCCGATTACCACTCGCTGATCGTCTCGCCGAACGATCCGGACAAGCTCTTTCTCGGCACGCACGAGGGCCTGTTCGCCTCAAGCGATGGCGGCAAGAGTTGGCGCCAGACTGGCGCGATCGGGGGCGACGCGATGAGTCTCGCTCGCGACGCCGCCGACGATCAGCTGCTGTACGCAGCCGGGCACGAATTGTTCCAACGAAGCGAAGATGGCGGCCTAACCTGGAACGACATTCCGCTCGATGATGCGATCTCAGACACCGGTTCCGTCGATATTCACGGCTTTGCGGCCGACCCCGCACAGCCCGGGACAGTCTACGCGGCGGTCGCCAACCGCGGCCTGTACCGATCGACGGACCATGGCGCGAGCTTCACCAAGCTCAGCGATACCGGTGCCGCGGGCTTTGGCATCGCGCTCACCAACACCAAACCGCAGCGCATCTATCTGGCCGACGCCGGTGAGGGACTGCTCGTATCGAGCAACGAGGGCAAGACATGGCGCCTGCTCCAGCCAGGCGTAATCAGCGTCGCCATTTCGCCTGGCGACCCCAAGCGCGTGCTCGCCGCCGGCGAGGCAATCTACCTCGCAACCGATGGGGAATCATTCAAGCAGGTACAGACAGGACCCAAAGATGGATTCGGCCCCGTCGTGTTTGCGCCATCCGACCCGTTGCGCGCTTACGCGGTGGCCTACGATCGCGTGCTCTACGTCAGCCAAGACGGCGGAGCTACGTGGCGCGTGGCCTGACAACGCACGCGGGCATGTGCCCGATCACGGCCCTCTTGGGGCGGCGGGCTTGTTGACCAGCGCGCCCGGCGGTTCATATGGGGCGGGGTATTTTCTCAGAGGCCAAACACCCGAAACACCCCGGCCCTCTTTCCCTGGGATGGACACTATGCCTCCCGAGGGAAACATCCGGTAGCTAGGAGCGTAGGCCGCATCACCCTCGACGCAATCACCAACTAAAACCCGGACACTGCACTAGGAAACTGAGCCGTGAGGCAACAGGTGGAGTAGCGGTGCTGTCCGGATCGGACGAATGCGAACCTGAAGGATGCGGATCTGACGGGCGTGATCGGGCTAGGCGACTAATCAGCGTTTGCGTGCCGCTGTCACGAAGGTGGACGAACACCCGTAACAGTGGCAAAGCACGCCACCCTGTTTTAGAGTGGCAAGTTCCTGCGTCGTATTTTCCTCACAGATATGGCACCGCCGATCGTGCCCCCCGCCTGGCGAGCCAAACTCTCCTCCACGGAAGCCCGTTGCGCCGCAGTTTGAGCACCACCTAACGGCACCAGCCGGCCGATACTTCTGCTCCCCGCAATTCGGGCACTTCTCACCCTTACCGCTTGGCATCAACGACCATCCTTTGCAGACGTGTCTCGTAAGCGTTACACGATCCGTCGTTTTTATGCGGAACAGGGGGAGGGCGGACGCGTCGTGCTGATTACAGAACGCGTGCCAGGCGTCGAGGTCGCGGCGATACGCGTTTCGCGTGTGTTGTGACGCGAAACTGCCGGCGTGCGCGACTAGCGGGACCGGTAGGTGTATCGTCGCGGCATGGCTGAGAGCGCCACTGTGTCCGTCACTGAGGCTGCCAAAGCGTACGGCGTATCCGAGCGCGTGATACGCGGCCGTATTGAGCGCGGCACACTCCGATTGGGAACGATCCGCGGGAAACGGGTCACTCTCCGGGCAGACCTATTGGGGCGGCGGGCTTGTTGACCAGCGCGCCCGGCGGTTCGTATGGGGCGGGGTATTTGCTCAGAGATCAAACACCCGAAACACCCCGGCCCTTTTCCCCTGGGATGGAAACTATGCCTCCCGAGGGAAACATCCGGTAGTTAGGATCGTAGGCGGCGTTAGCGGCCCACACTCCTAGCTTTGCGTTATCGTCATCGTGATGGCTGATGCTGCTCCACAGCGTTTAGGTAGAGAGGAAGCGCTAGCCCTGATTGAGAACATGGGTTCGCGCATTCGGAATATGGGGGGTGCGCGCCTGAAGGGTGCGGATCTGGCGGGTGCGGATCTGTCGAATGCGAATCTGAAGCGTGCGGATCTGGCGGGTGCGGATCTGTCGAAGGCGAATCTGACGGGTGCAAATCTGAAGGATGCGAACCTGTCTAATGCGAACCTGTCTAATGCGGATCTGAAGAGTGCGAACCTGACACGTGCGAACCTGTCGAATGCGGATCTGTCGGGTGCGTATCTAAGGGGCGCGAATCTGACGAATGCGAATCTGGCGGGTGCGGACCTGACGAATACGAACCTGAAGGGTGCGGTGGGGTTGCACTAAGTTGCATTACGCGCTCCGGAGCCTGTCAGGTCGAATGGGACACTCGGTCGTGAGTTTGGTGAGCAACCTCCGGGTGGTCGGCTTGTTGATCTAGGCGGCGTGGGTCTGTTCGGCTTAGCCGTGGTGGACGGCTGTAGGGGTCATCAGGCCGATCCCGGAGTGGCGAACGTCTGTTGGGCCGGCACCGCGCTGGCAGCGCCCGCGTGCCCTCCGGCGCACGCACTCACGAATGCGTGAGCGACGGCGAGGCCGCCAAGCATGGACCACACGCGCAGAACTCGGCTCCACAATCTTGGCAATCGGTTGAAGCGTTCTGGAAACTCCACCCGTCGACACACCTCAATCGGCAACCTCAGCCCAATCGACTACGTAACCCGCCACACCGAAGCATTCACAATGGCACCATAACCATAAGATCAGAGGTATGCTCACCATAAGAACACTTGTCCAGAAAACCGAATCAGGCCGCCCCGGCTAGCGTTGGACACACGTGAACAATGGAGGCAACGAAGATGAAGATTAAGCTGATTATCGCGGCGGCGGCGCTCGTTCTTGCAGTTGGAGTTATGGCGTTCGTGCTCGTGGACCGAAACGACTCCGACTCGATGTCGCACTCGGGCGCGTCCCAGATGGACGACACGAACACGAACAAGACGGACATGCCCGGGATGGACATGGACAGTGGGGACGACACGTCGGGCGGCGCGCCTCCGGCGCTTTCGAGCCTCCCTGAGACGCCAATCCTCTCGCCGACGCAGATGGGTGGCCTGGTGATGCCGCCGGGGATGATCGTCACCCGAGACACGAGCATGGAAGCGATGACGGAGATGGCCGCCGTCGATCTCAAGCAGATTTCCTACCGCGCGCCCGCCGCCGCGCGCGGCGACCAGCCGCTGGCGTCGACGCTCGTGAACGGGGTCAAGGAGTTCCGGTTGGAGACGAGCCTGATCGAGTGGAACATCCTCCCCGACGCGCGCGTTGCAGCCTACGCCTTCAACCGCCAAGTGCCCGGACCGCGCATCCGTGCAACCGAAGGTGACCGCGTCCGGATCGTCGTCACCAACCGGCTGCCCGAGCCGACGAGCGTGCACTGGCACGGACTCATTCTCCCGAACGCGATGGACGGTGCCGCCGGCGTGACGCAAAAGCCGATCGCCCCCGGCCAGAGTTTCACATACGAGTTCACGCTCGAGCAGGCGGGGACATTCTTCTACCACTCGCACCAGCAGGCAGATCGCCAGCAATCGCTCGGCCTCTACGGTGCGTTCATCATCGATCCGAAGCTCCCCCCGCCGGCAAGCTACGACAAGGAGACGGTGATTCAGCTTCAGGAGTGGACATTCGTGGACGGTTACACGTTCCCGTCCATGGAGCAGGTAGGGTCCATGCCGAACTTCTTCACGATTAACGGCAAGGCGTATCCGGACACGGAGATGATCACCGTGAAGCAGGGGGAGAAGCTGTTGATTCGTTTCATCGGCTCGCAGGGCGGCGTCGTCCACCCGATGCATATCCACGATGGCCCGTTCACCATCGTCGCGACGGACGGGAATCCTGTACCGGTCACGGCGCAGATCCAGAAGGACACGATCGCCGTCTCGCCCGGCGAGCGCTGGGACGTTGTCTGGACGGCGGAGCGGAAGGGCAAGTGGCTTCTGCACTGCCACGTCCTCCATCATCTGACGAACGACGGCGTCGAGACGAATGGCGGGGGCGGCCTGACGATGGTGATCAATGTCGTCTAGGACAACGGCAGTCAGCGACCCTTTGCCCGGGGAGCGGAGGTCGGCCGTGTCGTTCGGCTTCGGTCAACGACCCGCTACGGCCGATCTGAGCTGCGGCGAGTGCGGCTATGGCATCGCGGTCGGGCACGACCTGCCTGCAAACGGCTCGGCTAGCGACAAGCTGGCTATCAACAAGGAGGAACGACAATGACGACACCGATCCATCTGGACCCGACGGGCACGAGCCCGACCGAAACAAAGAAGCAAGGCTGCTGCTGCGCCGGCGACCACGACCTCCACGAGGCCGAGAGCCCCCCGAAGGACGAGGGTTGCTGCGGCGGTCACGAGGAGAAGAGCGGCGCGAAGGAAGTGACCTGCTGCGGCGGTCACGACGAACATTGATGTTCGCCGCGATTCCACCGCCGCCGTTCGAGGCGATCCAGCTCGGGCACATGAGGATCACCCTGCACGGCCTGTGGGCGGACGCCACAACCGCGCGGATGTGATGTCCGCCTTGCTCTACACCCGGCATTGCGTGTAAGTGGCTGTGCGGCGTGCTCGACTAGTGGGACACGAGGCCGTTTCTGAACGAATGGGACGCCGTCGATGACGACACGAGTGACGTCTTGGTCAGTGGGCAGTGGCCGACACTAGAAGCGGGCGAGAAGCTTAGCCGTTGGCACGAAGACGATCCGTCCCTTGGCGGTTGCGGTCGGGACGTTGTAGGAGTAGAAGAGCCCGGCGTCGGTCAGCTTGGCGTCGGTCGGGCAGGCGCAGGCCAGGGCCGCGGCCGCCAGAGGCAAGGTGATCCGCTGGTTATCGCTGAGCCGGATCAGGTCGAGGCGGCGCGGACCGAGCAACAGCGCCATACTGGCGCTCACCCCGACGAGTTTGAGCGACGCCGGTGTGCCGTGCGGGATGCTCGCCAGGAGAGCACCGGTCGCCGGGTTGTAGGAGTCGATCGTGAGCGCACGCTCGACGAGGAGATGGGTTGCGCTCAGCGCGACCGTGCGCGGCGGATCGCCGGCAACGGCCGGCACCGTCGCGACGAGCGCGCCCGCCGGGGTCGCAACCGTGACCACGCCTGTTGCAGTCGCTACCAGAGCCAGGCGTCCGCCCCCGACCGCGGCCAGTCGATACGCTCCCGGCCCGCTCATCACCACGGTGCGAAGGCCGGCGGAGATCCGCAGTAACTTCTCTCCGGAGATCTGACCATACACAGGACAGCTGGGGTCGTTGGGGTCGAAGTCATCCCCGCAGACGCTCCAACTGTTGTAGAAGAGAAGCGGGCCCTGGCCAAAGAGTTGCCCGACGTAGTCCCCGCCGGGATTCCCGGAGGCGCCGCCGTGCGTGACGAAGTCGATGCTCTTCGCCGGGCCGCCAGTTCTCGGTGCCGCGTACACGCTGTTGTCTGTGTAGTTACCGCCGGCCGCCTCCACCCAGGCGACCGAACCGCCCCCGAGCGCCAGCTGATAGACAGACTCGCCGCCGGAGGTTGATGGGTTTGCGGAGTTGACACTCGTGTTGATGCGCGTGAACCTCGACCCCGGCGCCGTCCAGACCAAGATCCGGTCGTTGCTGTTCGCGATGTGCGTCGTCAGCGCCGCTACGCGGCTGCCGTTCGCCGCCAGCCGCACGACCTTCCCGCGGGTGAAGAACACCGTTCCTGGCTGAGCAGCTTTTACCGCAACCACGCCCGACGGCAACGACGAGGCACCCGCTCCAGCAGCGACGATTAGGGCGGCGAGCAGGCAGCCAAGGACGACGAGTGGGGCCGAGCCGAAGCGGCGGTCACGAACGCCTAAAACGATTGGGCCGACGAACTGCATCTCTCTTATCCCCTCGATCACGAATGGATAACTCCCAACGAAGACACAAAGGCCGGCGACCTGCTCCGGTCCAGTCCTAAAGGCTTTGCGTGTCTGCACCAACACTACCCGCTAAACGATCCGATCCCAGCAGATTGAGGCCAAACAATCAAGTCGCCTGAAGTGGCGTAGCGCCCCTCGCTCGTCGGATGCGCGATCGATGTCAGCCTCCTCTAGTGCTGAGAGCACAAGGCGCTGAGCCCGTGTGGCTTCAGCGCCCATCTAGGAGAGATGTGTTTGTGACCCCCCAGCCTTCCCGCTGATGATCCACAATCCGGGGGAGGGGTTGACCGTCGACGGCCATGCCGCGGCGACAACCGCTATAAATCGGGCCACTCGACGAATGATCATGCGCAAGCGTGCTTACGCTGGGGATCGGACGCGTCTGTCGTAAGAGAACGCGATTCCTCGGCAGCAAGCGATTGACCGTACGATCAAGCGATTGACCAAATGATGGGAGCGAATTCGTGCAGATCTGGACAGAGCACCTTCTTCCGCGGCTCACCGATGTTGCACTAGGCATCAAGGAAGTCCGGCGCCATCGGGAACGCGCGGTGGCGGGCTTGCAGGGTGAGGTCGTCGAGATCGGTTTCGGGTCGGGCCTCAACGTGCCGCTGTATCCGCCGACCGTGCAGACCGTTTATGCCGTCGAGCCGTCGATGGTGGCCCGTCGGTTGGCTGCGGCCCGCGTCGATGCGTCGCTAGTGTCGGTCACTTTCGTCGGGCTAGACGGGCAGGATCTGCCACTGGCGGATGCCTGTGCGGACATGGCGCTGAGCACCTTCACGCTGTGCACCATTCCAGACCCGGCCCGAGCGTTGCGCGAGTTGCACCGGGTGTTGCGCCCCGGTGGTCAGTTTCACTTCCTCGAACACGGCCTGTCGCCCGAGGCAAACACGGCCCGATGGCAACACCGGCTCAACGGCATCCAGCAACGCGTCGCCGGCGGCTGCAACCTCGATCGCAGGATTGACCGGCTCGTGGCCGATGCCGGCTTCACGATCCAGCAGCTGCACACCGACCAGATGAGTGGTCCCCGGCTGTCCCGACCGTGGGGCTACCTGTACTGCGGCGTGGGGGTGAAGGCCACAGTTTCGGACAGCACGTGACTATCAGATCTCGGGCGGACGGATGTAGCCCGTCCCGCAGGGCCCCGACCGCGAACAGATGATGGACGGCGACCAGACCTACCGCGCGCCTGACCTGCTGATCGAGGCCGGCGAGCGACGATTCCATGTCGCTGACGCACCGATCGAAGTCGTCTAAATGGTTGGATGCGCGTCGTCGTGAGGGTGGTCTCTGATAGATTCGCGTCCTGTCCGGGCGGTTAGCTCAGTTGGTAGAGCACCAGCTCGACAAGCTGGGGGTCACTGGTTCGAGCCCAGTACCGCCCATCCGGACGACGGTCTAGAGCGACTCGTAGATCTCGAGGCGGCGGGCGGTCAGTCGAGGGAAAACCTCGGCCTCGACCGTCGCCTTGAAATGCGGCGAATCGCAATGGGCCTGGAACGCCGCCTGATCGTCGTACTGCTCGTAGAGGAACAGGGCGCTCGGGTCGGCCGGATCGCGGTGCAGGATGTAGGCCTGGCAACCGGGCTCCGCGTTTGAGGGAGCAAGCATCGACTGAGCGAGGCTGATCACGCGCTCCTCTTCACCCGTCATCATCGTCCATCGCACCGCGATACAGAAAGCCATCAGAGATCACTCCTCGTCGTTGGTGGGTAGCGTCGCACGAGTCGCCGGGTGCTGTTGCGTGGTAGCGGTTACATTGATCCCATGACCAACGTTGCTCAGCTCTACTTCCTTCCAGGCGCGGGCTCCTTTGCCCCGCATATTTTGCTCGAGGAGACGGGCGTGCCGCACGAGTTGGTGCGGGTTGTACGCGACGAGGCTGGTAATCCCGTCAGGCCACCCGGCTACCTCGCATTGAACCCGAGCGGGCGCGTTCCGACGCTGGTTTGGCCTGACGGAGTGGTGCAGACCGAGTCGGCAGCGATCTGCCTGTCACTCGCAGAGCGTGCTGGCGTGGACGCTCTGATCCCAGCGATAGGCTCGCCCGGTCGCGTTGAGGTACTACGCCGATTGTTCTTCCTAACCAACACGGTCCAGGTCGCGATCCTACGCGCGCGGTATCCAGGCCGCTTCGTCGATGGGGAGGAGGCACAGGCCGCCGTAGCCCGACATGCCGAACGAGAACTTGCCGAGCTCGCTGAGCGCTGTGCCGACTGGTATGGCACGAGCAAGCCATTCATTCGGGGCGAACTGCCCGGCATCGATGAGATCTACCTCGCCATGCTGATTCGCTGGACACGGTTGACTCCCGCGCCGTGGTGGGACAATCCGGTTCTGGGTGGTCTCTTAGATCGGGTGATGTCCCAACCAGCAGCGCAGGCCTGCCTCGAGCAGGAGGGCATTGAGGTCCGCCCACCCGCCGGTACTTGATATTCGGGCGAGGCCCTAGTGGTCGTGGCCGTGCGGGAGAGACTCGAGCGAGGCGACAGCGCGCAGCCACTCCGACCCGGCGGTAACGGTCAACTCACCCACGGTCGGAGAGAGAATCGTTAGAGCTACGACCACCGGCTCAGCAAAGGCGCTGACGCTCGACTGAAAGATCAACGTGTCGCCTTGCTCGGTGATCAGCGTCGCGGTGCCACTCGAGACCATTCCCGCCTCCGGCCCGGTCAGTGCTTCAGTCGTACACGCATCCCCTGGGCCGAAGACGCGCCGCCGAACGCTGTGCAACTGCTGCGCCCAACCGGGAGACGCCTCAATCGCGACCGCCGTAAAGACCAGACCATCGAGCGCGCTCATCGCAACTATCTAAATGCCTGAATCCCGGTCACGGCACCGCCGACGACCAGTGTGTGGACCTCATGTGTGCCCTCGTACGTCAGCACAGTCTCAAGGTTACACATGTGGCGCATCACGGGATACTCGAGCGTGATGCCGTTGCCACCCAGGATAGAGCGTGCAGATCGAGCGACGTCCAGCGCGCCCCGGGCGTTACCCATCTTGCCGAGACTGACATGCTCGGGACGCAGGCGACCCTCGTCCTTCATGCGACCGAGATGCAGCGCCATTAGCGTGCCACGCGATATTTCTAGCACCATCTCGGCCAGCTTCTGCTGCGTCAGTTGGTACGACGTCAACGGCTTCTCAAAAAGAATCCGCTCTGACGCGTACGAAAGAGCCTCGTCATAGCACGCGCGCGCGGCACCCATTACGCCCCAAACGATGCCGTAGCGCGCCTCGTTGAGACACGACAATGGGCCCCGTAGGCTGGTTGCTTCGGGCAGCCGGTTGGCGTCGGGGACGCGTACATCCTGGAAGACAAGTTCGGAGGTGATCGAGGCGCGGAGCGAAAGTTTACGATGGATCTCTGGTGCAGTGAAGCCCGGCATCCCCGGCTCGAGCAGGAACCCGCGAATACCATCGTCGGTCGCCGCCCAGACAATTGCGACATCCGCAATCGAACCGTTTGTGATCCACATCTTCGAACCGTTGATGATCCAGTCGTCACCGTCACGCCTGGCAAACGTCCGCATCGAGCCGGGATCCGAACCCGCATCGGACTCGGACAGGCCAAAGCACCCGATCAGCTCACCCTTGGCCATACCGGGGAGCCAGCGATCCTTCTGCTCGTCCGAGCCCCAACGATAGATCGCGTACATGGCGAGTGAGCCATGCGCGGAGACGGCACTCCGCAAGCCACTATCGCCATACTCAAGCTCGTGGTTGATCAGCCCGTACGACACAGCGTTGACGCCAGAACAGCCATATCCCTCGAGGGATGAGCCGAGAAACCCCAACTGACCGAACTCAGTGAACACCTCGCGCGGCAGAATGCCCTTCTCGAACCAATCGCCCACCTCAGGGATCATCCGTTCGCGCACGACCTCGCGCACTGTGTCACGAATCGCGCGCTCATCCTCGGAGAGCAGCGCGTCAATGCCTATGAAATCGTGCGGGTCAATCGCCTTGTCGCTGATTGTGGCCATGCAACACCTCCAACTCGAATGCGGTAAGTCTATCGCATCGACCATGCCTTCTCCGCAACTGGCATTGGCGGCACTGATCGGCGCCACGTTCGATCATCCGAAGATTGCGTTGAAAAGCCGAATGACATGTGTATCATTGGTCACATGAAGCATTCTCTCACTGCCATCATCGTCATCTCTGCGATGTTTATTGCAGCCGCCCCGGCCACGGCTGCCACGGTCTCTGGCACACTCACCGGCGGTCGCGGTCTGCACGTGATTGTCGTGCAGTCCAACGGAACGAGCAAGAAGACCACGATCACCAACACGAAGGGCACCTTCAAGGTCGTCGGAGCGAAACTCGCTGGTGCCTCGATCCAATTGGTTGGCAAGAACGGTACGTACTTCGGACCGGTCCTGTTGGGCGGGTCGGGCACGAAGGTCTACGCGACGATCAAAGGCTCAGGAAACCTCGTCCTCGGTACGTTCAAACGAAAGAGCGGCTATGCCGCAGCACTTGCGCCGGCCGGTCGTTACTTCACGACAGCCGCCTATACGGTAGCTGCGAAGAGCGGCAAGCCAGTTGGCGCCGGCAAGCTTGGGCTCGTCAAGGTTGGTAACGGCAAGAGCACACTCAAGGGGTACAACGGGCAGGGACGCGATGCGGATCTCGATGGGATTCCGGGCGCTTTTGACATTGATGATAATGGCAATCTGATCATCGATAATGTCGATCGTACGACGCGATCAGGGCGCTCCTTGCGACAGTTCTCACCGGCGTTGCGTGTGAGTGATATCTGTCCGACCCCTGATCTGCCGCAGCCGGCCGGCTGCATACCGCCCAGCGGAGCACCGTCTGGCGGAACAACGGCAACCGCAGCAGCCACGGAGTTCAAGCTCTTCTCGAACTTCAAGTTGACGGACGCGACCTCAATCAACGTCAATATTCCCGGCATTACAGGGATTAATGCGTTGATCGACGCGGCCGTGCCGACAACCGTCACGCTGGCGACCCAGGTTATGGGAGCAACGTCGTCGACGCTCGATTGCCTCGGCAATACCTACTGTGCGCCGCACGGCGCTTACCCGCTCGTCAATTCCGTCGCGGCCACCTATACCGGAGCCTTTTTGAATCTTGTGAAGGGTACAACGGGCGACGCGCAAATCTTGCCCGGGGCAGCCCGCACCGATATTGGGTCGGGGAACGCCTTCTTGCAGATCGACGGGACGACGAGTTACCCGGGTGTACTCAACTTCGTCTTCAACACCGCACCGGCACTCAAGTCGTTCAACGCTGGCTGGGTGTTCGATCAGGACATGGCGTACGACGCGAGTGGTGTGTCGACACATGGAGGTGTGACGGCAAGTGGCATGACGCCGAGCACTCCGATTACGACGGGGTCCTATGGTGGAACATCAATCATGGTGACCTTCTGGCGCCCTCAGCGGGCTGCACTTCCATCGGAGGCCTGGTTCGGGTCGGCAAACCCATGGACGGACATTGGTGGCCTCGCCTATCGCGCCGACACACCAAACGCGCCGACGGGGAGTACGAAACGCTCTTGCGCAGGTGGCTACTCGGCGGGAAGCGCTAATGGTGTTGCGGTAACCGCAGGGACCGACGGCATCGTCGACCCGGCGCTCGATGCCGAGGCCAGCACGGCGAACACGATCTCGTGGACGATCGACCTCGCGACATGTTTTGATTGGTCGTTGATGGCCAGTGGGACCACTTTCGATCTGGATATCCAGGCGTTCAGCATGTACGGCGACAACGCCGCCCGCAAGCTCTACTTCCGGAAGCTCTAGACGCCTCCGCTGGGGGAATCATGAAAACAATTGTGAAGAAGAGTTTTTCGTCTCCGGATGAGACAACGAAGCCCTTCGCAAAAGGAACCATTGAGTCGGTAACTATCGGCGGTCTCGATCTGGCTCGACTGACGCACGAGCCAGGCTGGAAATGGTCGGAGCACACCAAGCCAGTCGCGCACACTGAGACGTGCCAGAAATACCATGTGCTGTACTTTATCTCTGGGCGACTAATGGTACTTATGGACGATGGGACCGAACTGGAGTTTGGTCCGGGCGACCTCGCAATCATCCAGCCAGGCCACGATGCATGGGTCGTGGGTGATGAGCCGAATGTGCTCCTCGAGCTTTCTGGCGCAACGAAACCCTCCGAGCTTTCCGGCGACTGAACGGCCCTACCTCTGGGGAATAACGACCCATCGCGGTGGGTTTGCCACAGTCTGGCGCGTATGGCACGGCCTCCGATTATCTCCGCTTGCTGCGGTGCGTTCGTCATGGCGGCAAGCCACTGCTCGCAGTGGAGACGAACGCGTGCCTTCTGACCAACCAGTGTGGAGCCCTGCCGGGTGGCGTGGGCGAATTTATGGAGTGGGATGTCTGTGACTGGGCTGTCGGTTTCGAGTGTCGAGACGGCAAGCAGCCGCATTGGACGGGCACGGCGCTGTCCGCATCTGCCATCACGCACTTCGGCGCCTCAGGCACGCTGGCGTTCTTCGATCCGGTCGCGGATGTCGCAGCAGTAGTTTTGGCCAATCGCGGGACCTACTCCGGATGGATGTTGGAGCCCGGCGGCTGGCCCGATCTCTGCGCTGCTCTCGTCGCGTAGTCGTCAGACTATGACCATGCGCCTACGCCTGTACTGCAGTTACTGTGGGGCTCGGCTTGGTCCGTTGATCGACAACCATCAGGATTGCGCTGCTTGCGGCGAGCCGTATTTCCACGATGCCAAACCATGTGCAGCGGTGATCGTGACCAGACCAGATGGCGCGATCCTCCTCGGCCGGCGCGCGATCGAGCCACAGCGCGATCTCTGGGACCTTCCTGGCGGATTCTGTCACCCCAACGAGACACCCGAGGATTGCGCGGTGCGCGAACTCCGTGAGGAGACGGGGTGCGACATCCAGATTGATGCGTTCCTCGGTCACGTGATCGACACGTATGGTGATGGTGGCGACTACACCCTGAATGCCATCTTCGTGGCGCATATCGAGCGGGGTCAGCCGGTCGCGGCAGATGATGTAGCAGAGCTCGTCTGGTTTCCATCAGATGGGTTGCCCACACGCAGCCAATTGGCTTTCGAGAACACTGCAACCGCACTTGCGCTATATAGAGAGCGGTAGGGGGAGGAGTCCAGTCAATCTGCGCGAATCACCTCTGCGCAATGGCTATCGAAGACGAAGACTGGGGCGACGAGCCCTCCCTGACCGGACTCGAGCAATGGGACGAGGAGGTCTGGGTTGAGGCAGGCATTTCGTCAATCGAGCGGTATCTCGCGCGCCACGCAGCATTCGAGTTATGGTGCGACGATCAGACGCGACGCTATGGCGTCGGTCCGGGTGGTGCGGAGGCCTAATCGGCTTTCCCCGTTAGAGTTCGACTTCGTCGAGCCTTCCTGATTCTCTTGCGTTCCTACGACACCGTACCCGCCACTCCCGACCACATTGCGCTTGAGCACCGCGTGCTCGCGTTGTGGGAGCAGGAGTCCACCTTTGAGCGATTGCGTGCACAGAACGCAGGTGGCACTCCGTTCTCGTTTATTGACGGTCCAATTACCGCCAATAACCCCATGGGCGTGCATCACGCATGGGGTCGCTCGCTGAAAGATCTGGTGCAGCGGCACCGCGCCATGCTCGGACACGAACAGCGCTACCAAAATGGCTTCGACTGCCAAGGGCTCTGGGTCGAGGTAGAGGTCGAGAAGTCGCTCGGCCTAAACTCGAAGCAGGAGATCGAGGAGTACGGGCTCGACAATTTTGCTCGCGCGTGCCGCGACCGCGTCGCCGAATACTCCGCGATCCAGACGAGACAGTCGCAACGGCTCGGGCAGTGGATGGATTGGGACAGGTCGTATTACACGATGACGGACCCGAATATCGCCGCGATCTGGCAGTTCCTGAAGGTCTGTCACGAGCGCGAGATGTTGTATCGAGGAAATCGTCCAATGGTTTGGTGCCCCCGCTGTGGCACGTCGCTCTCCCAGCACGAGCTGATCGATTCTTACCGTGATCGCACACACACCACGCTGCACGTGCGGTTTCCGTTTGTCGATCAGCCCGATGAGGCCGTCGTGATCTGGACGACCACCCCGTGGACGCTGCCTGCCAACATCGTGGCCGCGGTCGACCCAACCGCCGAATATGCCGCAGTCAAAACATCGCAGGGCATCGACTGGGTGATGGCGTCGCGTGTAGAAGACCTGTTTGGGACCGGCGCCGACGTAGCACGCACCGCGCTCGGCAGCGCGTTGGTCGGACGGGCGTATCGCGGACCGTTCGATGATCTCGCAGCGCAGGCCGAGGTCGCCCATCGCGTCGTTGCATGGGACAACGTCTCGGACAACGAGGGCACAGGTGTCGTGCATATTGCAACCGGTTGTGGTGCTGAGGACTTCGAGTTGGGAAAGCGCGAAGACCTCCCCGTGCTCGTGCCGGTCGACGAGGCTGGATGCTTTACCGAGGAGTACGGCTGGCTTGCGGGCCAGGCAACGGGCGACGTAGCCGAAGCCATCACAGCTCACCTGCGAGAGACGGGAGCGCTCGTGCGTTCGGGCACGATCGAGCACCGCTTCCCTGTCTGCTGGCGCTGCGGTACCGATCTTATCTTCCGCGTTGCCGAAGAGTGGTTTATCTCGGCCGATCCCGTCCGTCAGGCGATGATCGACGCGGCGGCGACCGTCAACTGGGTGCCGGAGCACTACGGCAAGCGTATGGAAGATTGGCTGCGCAACATGGGGGACTGGTGTATCTCGCGCAAGCGCTATTGGGGCTTGCCCCTGCCGTTCTACCGCGCGCCTTCCGGCGAGTACACGATCATTGGGTCGGTCGAAGAGTTACGGGAACGCGCTGTTGACCCGCTCGATGATCTCGAAGAGTTGCACCGCCCGTGGATTGACGCGATCCGTATCCGCACCGACAGCGGCGAGATCGCGGAGCGTGTGACGGAGGTCGGCGACTGTTGGCTCGACGCCGGAATCGTGCCGTTCTCAACGCTCGGCTGGGGTCGCGACACGTATGCACCCGAGGGCTATGCAGAGGGTGCCGGTGTCGGCCTGACCACGGCAGACCTGCCCGACCATGCGTACTGGGAAAAGTGGTTCCCCGCCGACTTGGTGTCCGAGATGCGCGAGCAGATTCGTCTCTGGTTCTACTCCCAGTTGTTTATGAGTGTCGTGCTCGTTGGCCGCGCGCCCTATCGGTCTGTGCTCGGGTACGAAAAACTCCATGACGAGACCGGGCGAGCGATGCACAAGTCGTGGGGCAATGCGATTTGGTTTGACGACGCCGTTGAGGAGATGGGAGCAGATGTGATGCGCTGGCTCTACGCGCTCCAGACGCCGTCGCAGAACATGAATTTCGGCTACGGGCCGGCGAACGATGTACGGCGACGCCTACTGACGCTCTGGAATAGCTACTCATTCTTTGTCCGCTATGCCGAGATCGATGGCTTTGTCCCAACCTGGTCAGATCTCGCCGACCGACCGCCATCGACAACAGCCTTGGATACGTGGATTGTGGCACGGGTGGACGAGACGATTGTGGCCTGTGACGCAGCGTTGGCGGACTACTGGACGCCCACCTATGCGCGCGCAATTGAGTCGCTGATCGGCGACCTCTCTGCCTGGTACATTCGCGGATCGCGGGCGCGCTTCTGGCGTGCCGAAGGAGATGCGGATAAGGACGCCGCCTTCCGGACGCTCTGGTACTGCCTTGTGCAGATTTGTCGACTGGTCGCGCCCGCCATGCCGTTCCTTGCCGAGGAGATTTGGCAGAACCTTGTGCGGGACCGCGCCGAGCAGGCTCCCGACTCGGTGCACTTGGCTGGCTGGCCCCAAGCGCAGCAACCGAATGCTGCAGCGCTGTTCTCGATGAACCTTGCACAGACCGCAATCTCGCTCGGCCGCGCAGCGCGGGCACAAGGCAATCGCAAGCTGCGACAACCGCTGCGTGAAGCGGTGATTGCGACGCCAGATGTCGTTGCACGCGCCGCGGTGGAAGCTCTGTCTGCTGAGATTGCGCTCGAGCTTAACGTCAAACGCGTCCGCTTTGCAGACGCCGTCGATGAGCTTCTTGAAGTCGAGGTGGTGCCGAATTTCCGCGTGCTCGGACCGAAGTTGGGTAAGGACATTCCCCGCGTCCAGCAGTTGCTCAAGGACGGTGATTATGTACGCGTCGGCACGACAATCGAGGTCGGTGGATACACGCTGATGGCCGACGAGGTGGATTTGCGGACGCGACCACGAGCGGGCTTTGCGGTGGCCGACGAGGGCGGGCTCGCTGTTGCAGTCGATACCGAACTCGATGCCGAGTTGCAGGACGAGGGTCTGGCGCGCGAGCTGATCCACTTTATTCAAGGCGAGCGCAAAAACGCTGGCTTCGAGATCGCGGATCGAATCACCATTGAGATGGTCGCCAACGAGCGGGCACAACATGTGCTGGACCGCTTTGCCGACGAGATTCGGCACGAAACGCTGTGTACGCAGTTGACGATTGTGGAGGAAACTGACGGTGTTAGCTTCGCATCTGAAGCATGTGTCGTACGCGTCCGCCTGACACGCGACGCGTAAGATGCGGCGTGTCCGAGGGGCGGACTGAGACACTGATGTCATGTCGTTGACGTCCGCATCGCACCCTCTGTTGCGGCACGTGCCAAATTTGCTGACGACCTTACGACTCGCGGCGGTTCCGGTTTTTGCAGTCTTGATGCTGCAGGCAGATGGTCGGGCAGCACCGATGGCGGCGCTGGTGTTTGCCTTCGCGGCGCTGACCGACTTCCTCGACGGAGAGTTGTCGCGTCGCCTCGATGTACAGAGTTCCTACGGGCGCATTCTTGATCCGGTGGCGGATCGTTTCCTGATTGATGTGGCAGTGGTGCTGCTATGGATGGAGGATCGTGTCCCGCTCGTGCTTGTGGTGATCGTGATCGCCCGCGACGTCCTGCTGCTCGCATCGTTGATGACCCGGACGGGGCGCGGCCACGGCATTCGCGTCAACGTGGTGGGAAAGGCGGGAACGCTGGTCATGATGATTGGTCTCCTGCTGGCGATCGTGACGCCACCGGGAACGCTCGCCACAGGTCTCGCCCTGTGGTGTGGGGTTACATTGCTCGTTGCGGCAGGCTTCATGTACGCCTGGCGGGTCTGGCAGGTTCGAGCGCATGCAACGTAGCGTTGGCTAAGCTCTAACGTCGGTAGCTCTGTCGCTTTGTGGGCGGCAGTGATCTGGGAACCCTCAACCCCGACCGAACCCTTATTGCTGGTTCGGTGTATGCTGCTGCGAGATGTTTTGTCAAGAATGCGCATACCGAAATGCAGCTACGGCACATTACTGCGCGAAGTGCGGAACGCTGCTCGATGCCGACGCCGGCGATGATACGGCGACCTACGCGGGCGACACCGACACGCAAGAGGTTCGACCGGCGCACGGGCACCAGCTGCCGGCCGTCGTGATTCGCACCGGTGGTCGAGCCGGCGAGCATATTGCGTTGCTGCAACCGCGCGAGACGATCGGCAGGGCTGGAGAGGCGACAATCTTGCTCGACGACGTCACCGTATCGCGACGCCATGCTTCGATCGAGGAGGAAGCAGATGGTCACTACCTCGTCGATCTCGCCAGCCTCAATGGTACCTATGTCAACCATCGCCGCATCGAACGCGTCCGCCTCCGTGACGGTGACGAGGTCCAGATCGGCAAATTTAAGTTGACGTATCTCGAGTGAGCAGCATGGCAAACAGCAGCGAGGAAAAGCCACTTACCATCGGAGCGGTCTGTAAGGAGTTGAAGGCCGAGTTCAACGATGTTTCGATCTCGAAGATTCGCTACCTCGAAGAGCAAAAGCTCCTCAACCCACTGCGGACCCAAGGCGGATATCGGCTGTATCGCCGCGAGGACATCGAACGCCTGCGCACGATCCTACAATTGCAACGCGATGAGTTTCTGCCGCTCCGCGTGATTCGCCAGGAGATTGAAGGGAGCGGCACCATCGCCCGCAGTGGCGAGCGTAAAGCCCGGCGAGCGCGCCGCAGTGAGCTCCATATGGATGCCCGTCGGGTCGAGCGTTCCGAACTCGTGCGCGAAACGGGAATCGACGATACCTCGTTCGCTGAGTTGCAGTCGTATGGGATCATCACGGCAGACGCCGATGGTCTGTACGGTGAGGGCGAGATCGAGATAGTCAAGATCTGTCAGCGCATGGCCGAGTTCGGTTTGGGGCCGCGCCACGTGCGGCAGTTGCACACGGGTGTACAGCGTGTTGCGGGCCTGCTCGATCAGGTATTGGCTCCCGCACTGCGCTCGCGCAACGCCGAACGGCGCGAGCAAGGCCTTGACGAACTCGCACAATTGGCGGGGCTCAGCGCAGAGCTGACCGAGCGCCTACTCGTGCGCGACGTCAACACCTGATCCGCGACCGAGGAATCGTCGCTACCGTGGAGGAGTGATCGATCTACGGCAGCGCATCGCAGAGTTTCCCGATTTTCCCGTACCGGGGATTCTGTTCCGCGATCTCCTCCCACTGCTCGCCGACCCCACGGTATTCGCCGAGATCATCGAACGGTTTCGCGTCTTCGCCGAACCGCTTGCACCCGACGTCGTACTCGCTGCTGAGGCACGTGGCTTCCTGTTCGGACCAACACTTGCACACGTCCTTGGCTGCAGCTTTGCGCCAGCCCGCAAGCCCGGAAAACTACCAGGACAGGCGTGGAAAGAGTCGTATGCGTTGGAGTATGGAGAGAACTCGTTGGAACTCTCAAAGGTTGCGTTACAGCCAGGGATGCGCGTTCTGATCCACGACGATCTCTTGGCGACGGGTGGCACAGCCGCAGCCAGCATTGCACTCGCCCGTCAGGCCGCTGCAGTCCCAGTCGGGGCCTGCTTCGTCGCGGAACTGCAGGGTCTACAGGGGCGGGCCCGGTTGGCGGGGCTACCGATCATCTCGCTCGTGGAGTACGAGGGCGCGTGATTCGTCCGGCTGCCGCCGCGGATGTATCCGAACTAGAGCTGTTGTGGAAGCGCTATCGAATTGAGGTTGCTGACGATCGAGAACCCGACGTCGCTGCATGGCAGACGTGGATACGACGACGCATTGCTGCTGGCGACGCGCGCGTAGGGGTTGTTGAGCGCAAAATCGTGGCGTACACCGTCTGGCAGCGCGTGCGAGCAAAAAACGATCATGCTCGACGCGACCTGCGTATCATCGAACTCTACGTCGACCCGAGTGGGCGAGGCCAACGAACCGGTTCGGGCCTATTGGCTCGTGCCATCGATGCGGCACGCCAACGCGACTGTCACTCGGTTGAACTTGTCAGCAATGTGCACGACGAACGCGTGCGCGGTTTGGCGATTCCATTCGGCTTCGCGCTCTCTGGTGACAGTCTCGTGCTGCTGCTCCAACAGACTTGATTAGACCTGTGGTGGCGGGACGAGCGTGATCCACATGGTCCAAGCCGGTGTCACACTACCCGTCGTGTTGGGCGCCGACGCAACACCGAGCAGGCCGATCGAGGGCGACGTCGAGGTGGCAGCAAGACTGTTCCAAATAGCCAAGCCAATACGCGGGTTTGCAGCGGCGGTGAGAAAACTACCGACGCCTGCAGCTTGCGTCTCGGGTGTCAACCCCGCCTCACTCGGCCCGGAAGGCAACCCGTAGCCCGTCAGCCAGATCGGCTTGCCGAGACCCGGCCAGTAACTGTCCACGGTGGTGGCGATGGTATTCGCATCGGTGATCGATAGGTTGGCAGGGTCGGCTAGTGCTTCGATACCGCCAGCAGGTACCAGGCGCAGACCGACCGCATCGAAGGCCATGCGTGTACGGGCCATCCCGCGTAGAAACGTAATCGACGGGGTGTCGATTGTGCTCGCCGGATCGGTGCGTGCCAAACCACCCGAGACGATCACGCCTGTCGTTGAGACCTTGCGAACCTCAAGCGTCGCGAGGTTCGTTAAAACCTTCAAAAAGCCAGGAGCAACAAGGCGTCCTGCCAGACGCTGCGGGCGCAATCCAGCAGCGAGGTTTGGTTGTGGCCAGACTTCAAAGGCTGCAGCAGCTGGTAGCGCATTGACGCCGTCGGGCCGAAAACTCCCGCTGTACCGCGCCACCACCGCAGCCATGAAGTTCTGCCACGATGCGCGCTTCGGCATCCAAGCTGGATCGCCCGGGGAGCCGCCAGCACCTTTATCTGCGCGCGCCCAGTCGGGTGTTCCGCCAATCGAGAGGATGATCTGCGCTCCAATCGCCGCGCCCGCTTTGACTTGGCTATCGACAAGTGACCAGGTGTACGCTTTGCTGCCCGGTAAACGGCCGTTTGATGGAGTGGTCGGCGCGACATCGTTCCAACGCACGTCGACGCGCACGTACGTCACGCTCAGCAGGTGCGCGGCGGGGAGCGCTGCGCTGCCAGCATCGACGAATCCCTGATCCACTGCGAGACCGAGTGCAGCGGCATGCGCCGCCGAGCTAGAAGTTGCTGCAAACACGAGGCAGACAATCAGAAGAAGGGTGATACGCCGCACCAACACATAGTACGCGCAGGCAGGACTCTCGGTAGCCCGCGCGAAAGAAAAATCCGTGCCGCGTGGTAAACCTTTCAGCCAACCGCTGCTGATCACCATCTGTGCCATCGCAGTGCTGCTAGTCACGAGTAGCATCGCCACGGCGCGCCCAGCGCGCGTCGAAGGTAATCGCATCTTGGATGGGTCGAATCAACCGTTGAAGGTGCGCGGCATTACCTGGGGCGGGTCGCAGTTCGTGCCGGTCTCGGCACGAGACCCACTGCCACTAGCCAATCTGCAAGGGGCTGCCGTAGCAATGCGACGCATCTCGGGACTCGGCGCAAATCTGGTGCGTGTCAATGTCTCCAGCGCTGCAGACAATCCAGCGGACCGACGCGCCTTGCAGCGGCTGCAACGGCTCGCGCGTTCGCGCGGCATGATCCTTCTGCTCGCGAACACGCCACTCTCGGAGGACGATCAGACGCAGTGGCTAACGACGCTATCTGGTTGGTTTAAGGGCCAAGACAATGTCTGGTATCTGGCAGAGACGGACCCCGACTGTGGCACGTTCACGATTAGCACTCGCTGTGGCGATACCGAAGCGTGGATCTGGTCGCAGTCGCAAAACATTCGCAGTCTGCGCCGTGCGGGGGTTCGCACGCCGATTGTGATCAACCTACCCTCTGGCTCGCGGTCCGTCAGTCTCAATTGGTCGGCGGCCTTGGGGGACACGAATCTGATCTATGGCGTGCATCCTCCAGCGGGTGGGCAGCGGCGTTTTTCGCAACGCGCAGCCAACGCAATGACGCTATCACTCGAAGCTGCAACACGCCGGGTACCCGTATTGTTCGATCGGATTGGCCGTATCCAAACAATGGTCGAGTTGCGGGATGGCGATGGTAATCGTCCGATTCGTTCGACACGTGACGTCACGGACACGCTGCACTGGTCGGAAGGCCTGCTCGCGTGGGTAACAGGGTGGACGATTATTGATGGCGGTGATGGTGCGATCGTCTCTGGCTGGGATACAGCAAACCGCGATAACTTTTCGGGCGGACGAAAGCGATTGACAGCGTGGGGTAGAAATGCCGCCGCAGGTTTTTTTGCGTTGAGTTTTCGCGCCCAGGCAGGCCGAGATCCTGGAAGCAATTTTTCTGGCGCCTTTCAGCTGGGCGACCGTGGCGGGGACGTACGTCAATTGCAAGCAGACTTGGTGCGTCTCGGATATCTCAAAGAAGAGTTCGTGAGCGGGCTTTATGATGACGCAACGTGGCAGGCAATCGTTGCGTTCCAGGGCTATACGCGGATCGAACGCACCGGTGTCGCGAACGCCCTGACACGTGTGTACCTGATGCGAGCAGAGCGCCCACAGGCTGCGCAGCCGGACGCGGGTCGGCATCTCGAGATTGATATCCAGCGGCAGATACTGATGCTGGTGCGCGCAGATGGTGCGGTGCTGCGTGTGATCCACATTTCGAGTGGCTCGGCGGGAAATACGCCGGTTGGACGTTATACCGTGCTGCGGAGAGAACGCATGAGCTGGTCGGTGCCGTTTAAGGCGTTTCTGCCGTACGCCTCCTATTTCTTTGAAGGCTTCGCAATCCATGAGTGGGCCGATGTTCCGGTGTATCCGGCGTCGCACGGGTGCGTACGCGTTCCGAGCTATGACTCGGCCACCGTCTTCGACTTTTCTGAGATCGGTATGCCCGTCCTTGTGACGAACCAGTAGCACTTAGGCACGTCGTCGTCCCTGAGCAAAGTGCTGCGGTGCAGGCGCGACCAGCATCCCTCCCTAGTCTAATCGAACATACGTTCGATTTCTAGGAGGTCACTTCGACTCTGCAGCAGCAGTTGTCTGATCCTCCGCCAACTGTTCGAGCACCTGTTCGAAGACCGTGTGTGGTTGCGCACCCATCAGCAAGTAGCGATCGGCGATAATGAAGGCCGGAACGGCGGTAATCCCAACTGAGTGCGCCTCCTCCGTTGTCGCGACCACGTGTTGGCGATAGCGCCGACTAGCAATTGCCTCGTCGACAGCCTCCGCCTCGAGTCCCGCAGCAATTGCTACCGCGCGCAGCACGGTCGGATCAGCAACATCCTGCTCTTGTTCCCACATCGCAACCATCACGGCCTCGTGATAAGGCGCGTGCAAGCCGACCGAGCGTGCCAGCTCGCCGAGCTCGAGCGCAAGCTGGGTATTCGGCACCATCAGGGGATTTGGCGCATACACAAAACCACTGTCAGCAAACATCTGGGCGACCTGTGCGATGTGCTCGACGCCATACTTTGCAATCAGTTGCTCGCGAGGAATGCCCTCCGCTGGGTACTCCGGGTGCAGATCCCACGGGAGCCACTCGATCTCGGCGCCAAACTGGCGCTCAAGCCACGTCGCGCGTTCACACGCGACCCGGCAATAGGGTCAAAGAAAATCTGAGAAGATCTGGACGCGCAGCGGTTCACTCATGGACTGTCTCCCGATTTCGTCGCGGCCTCTGTCTGTAGATCCAAGGCCAACGTTCGCTCACTCGCAACTCGGAGCCGGCGTGCCTCCAAGACTTGACGCAATATGACCTGGATCGAGCCCGCCACGGGAATCGCCAGTAGTGCCCCGATAATGCCGAGGAGCGAGGCGCCCACGAGCACACTGACCAGCACGATAAACGGCGAGACATCGATGCTCTTGCGCATCACCACTGGCTGAATAATGTGGTTCTCGACAAACTGGTAAACAACCGCCAAGACGAGCATGATGATGCCCGCAGTCAAGGAATGAGTCAGCGCCACGAGCACCGCTACGATCGATCCGATCGTGGCACCGATCAGGGGAATTATGTCGAGTATCCCGACCAAAAGTGCCAGCGCCAGCGCAAAGGGCACGCCGAGAATCCAGGCGGTCACGCCAGTGACAGTCCCGGCGATGACGGCAATCAGCAGCACCCCTGCGGTCCACCGGGCAATCGTGCCGTTGACGTCGTCAAACACCTTCAGCGAGCGATCGGCGTGACTCGGGTGCAGTAACTCGGTCGCGGTGCGCAGGAAACGCGGAATCTCGAGCAGCAAAAACAATGTCATAAAGAGCACGGTCAGGCTTTTGCCGAGTCCTGTCACAACAGCGGTCGCTACGCCGAGCAGATTGCCGGCCTGGGCGGGGAGCCGATCCGAGTAGTCCGAGGCCACGTCGCTCAGGCGTTCGAACAGGTTGTAGCGCGCATCAAATTCGCGGAATGGACCCCACGTGCGCAATTCGTCGAGCAGATCTGGCGCGCGCGTCGCAAACGAACGCATTTCGGCGTAGAGCGGTGTCAGCATGGCGGCGAGAAATATCAGCAAGACGATCACAAAAGCGAGCACGACAATCACGGAGGCAACACCTCGACGATTGCCAATGCGTCGTTCCAACGCCGAGACGAGTGGGTTGAGGGCCAGTGCGAGGAAGCCTGCGATCAGGACTAACTCGGCAATCGCACGCACCTGCCAGAAGGTATAGATCAGGATCAGGAAGGCAGCTACTGTGGCTAATACGCGCACGAGTGTGCGTGTCGTCACCGTGATCTCGACACGGCTCTCCGGCTCTGGAACGTGGCTCACGGACCGAGTGTACCGCGCTCGGCTCTACGCTCTCGTCGTAATGGCAGAGACTGACGTAACCGTTGTGACCGGAGGCTCGGCAGGTATCGGCCTCGCGATGGCCCGTCGGCTACAGCACCCCGGCACCCGACTACTGCTCGTCGCGCGAGGGCGTGAACGCCTCGAAGCTGCCGCCAGCGAACTCGACTGCGAGCTACTCGTTGCAGATCTCGGCCTGCCAGAAGGCGTCGCGGCTCTGGCCGAGCGGCTTGCCGTCGCGCCACGCATCCGTCTGCTCGTGAATAACGCTGGTGCTCCCTTTCGGACGCCGCTGTTGGCACACGACCCTGCCGAGGCTGCCGCCGCGATCGATCTGCTCTACCTCGCGATGGTACGGGTCACGGCTGCAGCGTGGCCGGGACTCGTCGCGGCAGGGGGAACTGTCATCAACGTTGTCAGCGTTGCCGGCTCGGTCTCGACCGGTGCGGCGCCGCATTACGCTGCCGCCAAACACGCCGCACTCGCCTGGTCCCGGGCGCTACACGTCGAGGCTGCCGCGCAGGGCGTACATGTGCTGACCGCCAATCCAGGACCCGTTTCTACCGCGGCTTTTCCGCATGATCAATTGCGATCACATTGGCTATTGCGCCGCGCCGTCATGGCGGATGACGACTGCGCAGCCGCGATCCTCCGCGCCCACCGGCGCGGACGAAGCGAGTCCTTTCAACCGGAATGGTGGCGCGTTGCAGCGGTCGCCCAAGCACTTGCGCCGGCAACTATGACGCGACTGGCGCGGCGCTCGCGGCAACGGTTCGGATAGCTGTTCTGCTCGATTTCGTGATGGGGTCAGGCTCATAGGCGGAACCAGGGTCGGTTCTGGTGGCTCGGATGGGGGTGGGGTTGCGTGATGGGGGCGGACGCCACATCCGCGGGGTTGT
>JBCKBR010000007.1:0-42500 GCA_038911065.1 Gaiellales bacterium
ACAACCTGAACGGTGGCGATGGCGCCGATGTGATCGGCGGTGGCGAGGGCAACGACACCCTGAACGGTGGCATCGGTGACGACCAGCTCGACGGCGGCGCCGGCAACGACGTCGCGAACGGCGACTCGGGCAACGACCAGCTGACCGGTGGTGAGGGCGCCGATACGATCAACGGTGGCGATGGCACCGACAACCTGAACGGTGGCGCCGGTGACGACCAGCTGAACGGTGGCGATGGCACCGATGTGATCGAGGGTGGCGGTGGCACCGACCAGATCTCCAGCTGAAGCGACGATCAGATGACCGTCGATCCGTCCGGCATCTAGAGCGCCAGCGACCCGGCTCCGACTCAACTCTAGCCCGGATCCGGGCTAGGGAGGGGCGTGAGAGGACGCTGACAAGCGGGTGATGTCCGACTGGGCGGGGAGAATGGAGGTGCTCAAGCCACCGTCCGTCCCGCCTAGGAGCATCACCGTGAAGGTGACGCGTCAATCACGCAAGGCAAGGCGACAGAGGTCGCGGACGCCACCGGGCTGGTGTCGCATTCAGGGAGCGCCCTGCTTGTTGAGCTCGCCGATCGGTTCGGCCTGACACAGGCGCTCGGTGGGGCTATGGCCGACACTCGGATGCGTCGCTCGGCCCATGACCCGGTGCGGTCCTTCGCGACTTGGCGGTGATGCTCGCCGACGGCGGGGACAACCTCAGCGACATCGGCGCCCTGCGCGATCAGGCCGCCCTCTTTTGGCCCGGTCGCCTCCGATCACCCGTATCGCCTTCGGCTTCACATCACCCGACGCACTCATCGCCCTCGCCATGCTCAGCCTCGGCGGACATAAATAGGCACTCTCGGGACGGATTTAACCCACGGTTGTGTTAGGAGAGTCCTTTTTTGCACTCGAAGTACCTGCGGCGCGGTAGGCTCCGAGGGTGGATCTGGTCACCGGTCAACACCCACTCTACGACGCTGCTGCTGCGCGCTCGATTGACGCCTACGCAATCGACTCGTTAGGAATCGCTGGCAGCACGTTGATGCGAGCGGCTGCGGCCGCGGCCGAACGGGTTGTGCGCGGCCGCTTCGCACAGGCGCACGCGATCGTGGTCGTCGCGGGCAGTGGTAACAATGCGGGCGATGGGTATGAGGTCGCGCGACTCCTCTGCGCGCACGGGCGCAGCGTACGGATCGTGCGTGTCAGCATCAGCCAGGCGCAAGGCGATGCGGCTCAGATGCTCCAAGGCGCGATCGCTGCGGGAGTCCCCGTCGACGAGCGGCCGGATGGTGCGATTGGTGACGTACTGACCGACAGCGACCTCGTCATCGACGCGCTGCTCGGTAGTGGCGCAACTGGCGCTCCGCGCGATGGCATCGCCGAGGCAATCCGAGCGGTCAACGATGCTGCGCTTCCCGTCGTCGCACTCGACATTCCCAGTGGAGTCGACGCTTCGACCGGCGAGACGCCTGGTCTGGCCATCCACGCCGACATCACGATCAGTTTTCACTGCGACAAACTTGGTTTACGGATAGCGCCCGGATGCGCGCAGACCGGCGTCGTCGTCGTGGTTCCAATCGGCATTCCCGACGATCTGCCGATCGAACCCAGCGCCGTCGCCGTGACGGATGCTGCCGCCCTGCTGCCCGGACGCCTGCGCGGCGGCTCGAAGTACGATGCGGGAGCCGTGCTCGTCGTCGGTGGTTCGGTTGGGATGGCTGGAGCGCCCGCGCTGACAGCCGCCGCTGCGTTGCGCGCGGGTGCTGGCGCCGTTACCGCACTCGTGCCGGAGGCGATCCAAACCACGGTCGCCAGCGGTTTGCGCGAAGTGATGGTGCGTCCACTTGCCTCGCTGCGCCCCGAGCGGCAGATTGCCGAGTACGCGGAGCGCGCTCGCGCAGTCGTGCTCGGTCCGGGACTTGGGCGAGAGCCAGAGGTCGAGGCGATTGTGCTTGCTGTCCTCGCACTCGAACGTCCCGTACTCGTCGATGCGGATGCGCTCTGGTGGGTAGCACGCGACCCCAGCGTGCTGCGGGCTCGTCGCGCACCAACGATCATCACGCCACATTCGGGCGAAGCCGCTCGCCTGCTCGGCTGTGACGCCGCACAGATCGAGCAGTACCGTCTGCGATCCGTGCGGGAACTGGTCGAGCTGACGCGTGCCGTGACACTTCTGAAAGGGCGAGACACCCTCGTGCTCGCACCCGATGGTCGCCTCGGTCTACGCGCACAGAGTTCGGCAGCTCTCGCCACGGCTGGCTCGGGTGACGTCCTCGCTGGGATCATCGGCGCCTGTCTGGCACGAGGCGCCGATCCGTGGACAGCAGCGATCGCCGGTGCTGCCGCACACGTCCAGGCCGCGATGGATGCGACGGGCTCGCGCCGGGACGGCGGTATCATTGCGGGAGACCTAATCGAGCACCTCTCGGTGCTCGCTCTATCCGGGAGTCCCTCTTGATTGATCGTCCTGTACGCGAAATGATGGACTCGTCGGTACCGACTGCGATGCCCGACACCACGATCAAAGATGTCGTGCACTTATTTGCCAAAGACGGCCTCGACGGTATTGCCGTCGTCGATGCGCAAAACATTGTTGTCGGCATCGTCACGGCGGGCGATCTGCTCTACCAAGAGGTCGAGGCCGAGCAAGAGGGTTCGTACGCCATACCGTTTCTGGACTGGATCATTCACACGCTGAGTCTCGAGCAGTGGGAACGACAGGTCGAGAAGGCCTTCGCAGTGACGGTCTCAGACACGATGACGAAGACCGTGCACACGGCGAGTCCGGACGAGACGCTGCACGTGGCGGCGATGCGGATGGCGAAAGAAAGCGTGTCGCGTCTTCCTGTCGTCGAGGAGGGTGTCTATCTAGGGATGATCACGCGTGGTCATGTCGTGTCCGCGCTCGATCGTTTCGAATTTGGAGGGGAAGTCGAATAGCGGCGCACCTGCATCGCAGCCTGGTTGAGATCGATCTCGCTGCCGTCGAGGCCAACGTCCGACGGTTGCTCGAGGCAGCCGACGGTGCGGAGGTGTGGGCGGTCATCAAGGCTAATGCCTATGGGCATGGCGCCGTTGATGTGGGGCGTGCAGCACGCGCGGCGGGTGCGACGAAACTCTGTACCGCCACGCTGGCTGAGGCACGGACGGTGCGCGACGCATTGCCGGACGTGCCGCTGCTCGTCTTGTCGCCACTCACGGCTGGAGAGGAGTCGGATGTTGCCGCGGTCGGCTGTGCTGTCACCGTCTCGACGCCAGAGGGCTGGCAGCGTCTGCGCGATCGTCACGAGATCGATGTGCACGTCAAGGTCGAAACAGGGATGGGGCGGTGGGGGCTTGCTCCCGCTGACGCACTGGAGGTTGGGCGTGCGCTGATCAATGGGCCTCGCCCGGAGCGTCTGGTTGGGCTGATGAGCCACCTCGCGACCGCCGACGAGGGCGACCGGGTTTTTGTCGATCAGCAGGTAGCGGCCTTTCGCGCTGTTGCCGCGGATTTTCCGCCATGTCCCCGTCACCTCTCGAATTCGGCCGCCACACTGCGCTACCCCGACCTCGCCTTCGACGCAGTGCGTCCCGGACTGGCCGTCTTTGGGATTGATCCACTCGGTCGGGCGGGTACCGATCATGGACTGGCGCCCGTCATGCGTTGGTCGAGTTCGGTGAGCAGTGTGCGTTCACTCGAGTCGGGCCAATCGACCGGCTATGGGCGTCGTTTTGTGGCGCAGCAGGCGTGTCGCGTCGCGCTCATCCCAATTGGCTATGCCGACGGCTATCCGCGACGTTTGTCGGGGATTGGCGAGGTCTTGATCGCTGGCCGCCGCTGCTACGTTGCGGCGACGGTGTCGATGGATCAGCTCGCGGTCGTGCTGCCCGACGATCTCGAGGTGCGTGAGGGAGACGAGGTGGTTCTGCTCGGAATTGATGGCACTGAGGTCGTCACGGTCGAAGAGTTGGCGCGGCATGTCGGGACGGTGTCGTATGAGATCACCTGTGGCGTGCGATCCACTGTTGAGCGCGGCGATCGGGAGGTTTTGTCGTGACGGATGCGCGCCTCAATGGTGCGATCGAACTCGTGCGAGCCGGCTTTCCTGATGACGATTCGATCTGGCTGGTGGGGGGCGCTGTCCGTGATGTGCTGCTTGGACGGCCATTGTCGGACTGGGATCTCGTCACGACGGGCGATGCGGAGCAGACTGCGCGCGCCTATGCGAAGAGGATTGGTGCTCTCGTGTTTCCCTTGTCGGAGCGGCACGGTGCGTGGCGTATTATTGGGGATGAGCATGAGGTGGATGTGTCGGGCGCGCCCGATGGCATCACCGCGGATCTCGTGCGACGCGATCTGACAATCAATGCGATCGCAGTGCGCATCAGCGATGGCGAGCTGATGGCTGTGCCGGGCGCGTTTGATGATCTCGAACAACGCACGCTACGCGCCGTCTCTGACGCGGCTTTTGTGGATGACCCGTTGCGGCTGCTCCGACTCGTGCGGCTGGCGACGGAGTTGGATTTGGAGATCGCAGCGGAGACACTGGTGCAGGCGCGCCGCGACGCGACCCTTGCGAAGACGTCTGCGGGTGAGCGTCAGCGTGCCGAGTTGGAACGCATCCTGCTCTCGCGCGACCCGGTCGATGGTTTGCGGCAACTCGACGATTTGGGTCTGCTCGAAGCCGTCTTGCCCGAACTCGTGGTGTTGCATGGCGTACAGCAAAACCGGTATCACCATCTCGACGTGTTTGATCACACGCTGCAGGTACTCGATGCGGCGAATGATCTTGTTGAGCATCCCGAGTTCGCTTTCGGTACGTCTGCGGCGATCGTCGCGTCGGCTTTGAGTGTAGGTCTCGATGCGGAGGCGGATGTCGCGTTGGCGGTGCGTTGGGGCGCACTCTTGCACGATGTTGCGAAGCCGCAGACGCAGACGACGTTCGACGATGGGCACATTGGTTTTCCTAGTCATGCGCTGCAGGGTGCGGAGATTGCGTCGGCGATTATGGCGCGGTTGCGGTACAGCAGTGCAATGCAGCGTTGTGTCGCGATGCTGGTACGTGAGCATCTTCGGCTTGGTTTTCTCGTGCCGGATGGCACACTCGAACCCCGCGCAGTCCATCGTTATCGGGTCGCGACCGAGCCGTGGGCGATCGCGACGGTGGTGGTGTCGCTGGCGGATCGCTGGTCGACGCGTGGCACGCGGGCGCGGCAACGTTGGATTCGTCGACACGAGCAGTTGGCGACGACGATGGTCCAGGCGCTCGCCGAGCCAGCGTTGCCTGCCCTCGTGCGGGGCGATGTGCTCGCGGAGGCACTTGCTTGCGACCCCGGCCCAGCGCTCGGCGTACTGCTCGCCGAGATCGCGGAAGAGCAGGCTGCGGGCGTCCTCACGAGCGAGGCCGAGGCGCTTGCGTATGCGCGTACACAAACGCGCGCTGCCGCGTCCGACGACTGATTGTAGGCTATTCAGATGTCGCCGGAAGTCTCCGAAGCTACGCCTGTCGAAGTGGTCGCGATGATTACGGCGGGCGCCTTACTCGTCGACGTGCGAGAGTTATGGGAGTGGGAGGCGGGTCGCATCGCCGGTGCGCAGCATTTGCCGTTGAGCGAGCTTCCGCAACGCTGGAAAGAGCTGCCAGACGCCGATTGTACGGTCTTTATTTGCCGGTCGGGTGGGCGTTCAATGGCTGCAGCAGAGGCGTTTGCGGCGTCGGGGCGGGCGGGTTGTGTCAATCTTGGCGGTGGTGTTCAGGGTTGGGTGCAGGCTACTCAACCGTTTGACGGCTTCGTCGCCAACTAGACGGCAAGCCGCACTACCGTCTCGCGCAGGCACCGGCGGTAGACTTCGGTTAGCTGCTAACGCTCGTCGCCACGCCGTGCGTCGTCGCAATAGCCCCTGGATTGCCACCGGATGATAACCGCCCGCACCCGCCTGACCCGTTGGATTGTGCCGTTGGTGCTGGTGGTGGCTGCGATTGGTCTGGTCACGTTCTCGGTGCGTACGCAGGATGCCGCTTCGTCGTTGCAGTCGCAGGCTGCGGATCGCTCGGTGATGGTGCAGGAGGTGGCGCGTCGTACAACGCAGCCGGTGCGCGATCTGATTGGCTGGTTCGGCGATCTGCGATCAGCGCAGCAGGAACGCGATCAGCTCGCTGCGGAGAATGCTGTGTTGCGCGCGAGTCTGGCCACGGCGGAGGCGAATCAGCAAGACAGTGAAGAGTTGCGTGGCCTGCTCAATTATGTGCGTTCGCCCGCGTTTCCCGCGATTGCGAATTACACGCCACGTGTCGCGCAGGTTGTCGCGCGCTCGCCGGCGCTGAGTTCCAGTACGGTCATCGTCGATGCGGGCTCGCTCGCTGGTGTGCAGGTCGGGGACCCCGTGCTTGCCGGAGTCGCGCAGGTGGCCGATGTGGGTGGGGCTGCGCTGATCGGGCGCATCGATCGGGTGACGTCCTTGACTGCAACGGTCGCCTTGTTGTCGAACGCCAATGTGGCGGTGGGCGCCGCTGTCGCTGGTCGGCGTGGCGCGGACGGCATTCTGCAGCCGAGTGCTGCCGATCCATCCGTGCTCGTGCTGGGATTCGTGCGTGGTTCGAGTGTCGTTCGTCCCGGTGATCGCGTTATTACGAGTGGTTTTCTCGACCCTTCGGGCCGGCTCGGATCGGCGTATCCGCGCGGACTCGCAATTGGTGTCGTGAGCGAGGCGCGCCAGAGCGACGCCAATGCCTATAAGAGCGTGTTGGTCGTGCCCTGGGTCGATCTCGGTTCGTTTGCGAATGTTCTGATTCTGACCAGTCCTGGTGGTGGCTCGTGACGACGAGCGAGACCCCGTTCGCAATCGATCCAACTGCGCCCACAGACGATACGGAATTTCTTGTGACACCAGCGTCGCAGGGGTCAGCGTGGTGGCTCTGTGTGTTTGTGCCACCGGTGGCGCTGATTCTCGCGGTCTATTTCCAGATTGCATTGGCGATTGATGCGCGCGTGCTTGGTGCGGTACCCGACTTCGCGCTTGTTGTCTTGGTTGCAATCGCGCTTCGTTTTGGGCCTGCCTGGGGTGCCTCTGCGGGGTTTCTTACGGGCGTGTTATTTGATATCTCGTTGCAACTGCCCGTGGGCAGCTCCGCGCTCGTATTGACGCCAATCGGCTGGGGTGTTGGTCTGTTCGGTGTGCGTCGCCGTCGGGTATCGCTCGCGATGGCGGTGCTGGTGCTGCTGGTGGCTGCGGTCGCGCGGATCGTCGGTGACGTGATTGTTGCGAGTGCAATCGGTGGACAGGTGGTCGGTTGGGGTCTGTTGTTCGTTGCTGGCACGGCGGGGGCGATGTTTACGCTGCTTGCTGGAATCGTGCTGTTACCACTCTTTCGGCGTGCTCTCGGTGTGCCGGTGCGGAGCATTAGATGAGTACGCCGTTTGTCGATGAGCCAACGACTGAGCAGTCGCCGCCGCTGCCGCCGCTGCCTCCCGTTGTAACCGCGGAGGCGTTCGATCGTGCGCGTCTGGGACGCCGGGTTGCGATTATCGGCGGGATTGCGATCGTCGTGACTGTCGTGCTGATCCTGCGCTTGTGGTCGTTACAGGTCCTCGATGTGCAGTCGTACCGCGCGCAGGCGAGTTCGAACGGCTTGCGCACTATCAGTGTTCCGGCGCCGCGCGGACGGATTATCGACTCGCGTGGACGCGTCTTGGTGGGCAATCGCCCGTCGAATGCCGTGGCGATCGATCCGACGCGTTTTCCCGACTTGTTGACGCTCTGCGGTCGCGGCCTGTCCGGGCCAACCGATTTGCGCAGCAGTAACGAGCGCGCACTGCATATCGCTGATGCGATCCTAGCCGCCAACCGCTTACCAAAGCGTCAGCGCACGGCGCGTCTCGCAGAGATCGAGCGACAGATCAGTGGCAGCGAAGCGGTGCGTGCATGGAGCGGTTGCACGAAGCAGTTTCCACAGTTGCGTGCGCTTGCCGCTGTCGCGGGGGTCACGGTCGCGACGATGGAGGATGCGATCCACGAGGCGGCAGTTCGGGCACCGTTCGACTCGGTAATTCTCGCGCAAGATGTCGATCGCGATGTGCTGTTCTTTTTGAAGGAGCGGGCGGTGCTCTATCCGGGCGTACGGATTGTCGAGGAGACGGCTCGTACGTATCGCACGGTGCGTGGTGCGGACGGCAAGCTACGCCCCCTCGCATCACACTTGTGGGGCGAGTTGGCGGAGGTGTCTGCCGAGCAGATCCAGGATCAGGTGACGTATCGCAATGCTGAGCCGGGCGATCAGGTCGGGCAGCGTGGGGTCGAGCGCTACTTCGATCACTTCTTGCGCGGCACCAACGGATCGCTCGAGCGTCGTGTGGACGCTTTCGGGGAGCCTGTCGGTGCGATTGTGCGGTCGCAGGCGGCCAAGCCGGGCGACAATGTACGACTCACGATCGATTCGTCCTTGCAGGCCACGGCGGAGGCTGCGTTGCGCGATGCGATCGACTATGCACGCACGCTTGGGCACCGGTCGGCAAGCGGTGGCGCGCTCATTGCAATGGATCCACGCACGGGTGCGATTCGAGCGATGGTCTCAAATCCGGGATTCGACCCCGCATTGTTGGCGGGCGCTAACGGGCAGGCATATTGGAACACGCTCGTCACGGACACGAAGAATTCGCCGCTTCTCGATCGCGCGCTGGCAGGGCTCTATCCGGCTGGTTCGATCTTTAAGCCGGTGACGGCAATTGCGGCCGTGCAAGCGCGGGTGGCTCAGTCCGACAGTGTCATCCAGTGCCCACCGTCAATGACGATTGATGGTCAGACGTACCGCAACTTCGAGTCGGGCGCCAACGAGCCGATGAATCTTGTGCAGGCAATGACGGCTTCGTGTAACACCTACTTTTACGAGTTAGGCAAGCGCCTCTACGACGCGACACCGAAATCGGGACAGTTCGAGCCGCAGCCGTTGTGGGCTCGGCGGCTCGGTTTTGGTGCTCCCACCGGTATCGATATTGGTGGTGATGCTACCGGGAGTGTGCCGGATTCCGCCTACAAGTTTCGCCGTTTTGGCGACGACCGGGTTCACAACCGTTGGACCTCAGGCGACGCTATTTTGCAGTCGATTGGGCAGGGAGATGTCGAGGTCACGCCACTCCAAATCGCGCGGCTCTACGCCTTGATTGCGAATGGGGGGATGCTTGTCCAGCCGCATGTGGGGGCTGCGGTCGTGGGTCAAGATGGGACGGTGCGCGAAAAATTGACGTCTGCGCCTGGTACGCGTGTGGCACTCGATCCGTACGTCCTCGCCACGATCCGTAAGGGACTCGAAGGAGTTACCCAAGATCCGGATGGCACGGCGTACTCGACCTTTAAGGGCTTTCCGATTCTTGTGGCCGGCAAGACGGGAACCGCGGAGAAACTCGGCAAGCGCGACTTTGCCTGGTTTGCTGGCTATGCCCCTGCTACGAATCCGACTCTCGTGGTGATCTGTGTGATCGAGCAGGGTGGTTTTGGTGGTGTCACGGCAGCGCTGGCTGTACGCCAGGTGATGGCGAAGGCGTTTGGGGTCGAGGAGGCAACGATCGCACAGATCGCGAGTGCCGAGCAGGCGGGCGTGTACTCGGGGCCGAGCATCGGTACGGATCCCGCCCAGCAGGTCCAAGAGTCGCAACAGGCGCCGGCCACGACCGTGCGGGGGAGTACGCGATGAGTCTCGATGCACTCCTGCGCCGAGTCGACTGGATTCTGATTGTGTCGGTCCTACTGTTGCTGGCGATCGGCGCGCAGGCGGTGCGGAGCACGACGGTCAACGATTTCGCGGGCAATCCCGCCTACTTCGATCGCCGACACCTCACGTACATCGCGGTGGGGCTGGTCTTTGCTGCTGTTGCGACTGGGGTTGATCCACGTATCTACCGACGTCTATTCTGGCCAATCTATGGCGCGACGATCGGGCTGCTAATCGTCGTGCTGGGGTTCTCGGCAGCACGCGGTTCGCAGCGCTGGATTCAGCTGCCGTTCTTTACCCTGCAGCCATCCGAGCTTGGCAAGGTCACAATGATCATCTGTCTAGCATTGATTGTGGCTGATTGTGTGCGGCGCGGTGTCCGTGGCTGGAGCATGGTGTTTCGCGTTGCCTTGCTTCTGCTCGTGCCCTTTTCGCTGGTCTTTATCCAGCCAGACCTCGGCACGTCGCTGGTCTATGTCGGGATTACGTTGACGGTGCTTGTGGTCGCAGGCTTGGCGGGCCGGATCGTCGCGGTGATTGGCGCGTTCTTCGTCGCGGTGAGCACGCTGGTCCTGGTGATCCTGCCGTCGATTGGTATTCCGCTGCTGCGCTCGTACCAGTCCGATCGCATTACGGCCTTCTTGGATCCGCAGGGGGGGAGTGCGGCTGCCTATCAGGCCCAGCAGGCGAAGATCGCGATCGGCTCGGGTGGGCTGACGGGACGTGGCGAAGACATCAGTCAGACAGCGGGGCTCTTCTTACCAGAGAACCACACCGACTTCATCTTCGCTGTCGTTGGCGAGAACCGTGGTTTCGTTGGCGCGGCGATCGTGATGCTGTTGTACCTCGTGGTGTTCTGGCGGGTCGGACGCTTGGTGCCGCGGGCGCGTAATCTAGAGGAGGCCTTGATTGCGGCCGGCGTCTTGGGGATGCTGTTGACGCAGGTGGCAATCAATGTTGGCATGAACCTTGGTATTGCTCCAACCGTGGGCATTCCACTGCCGTTTATGACGTATGGCGGTTCGAACACGATTACGAATCTGACAGCGATTGGTTTGGTGCTCGCGGTTGGCGTGCGAGTCGTGCGCGAACAGGCCTTTGTTTCTGACTGGCAGGCTCGGCCGCGACGGCAGGAATCCGAGTACATCGAGGCGACGTCAGATACTGTCTGACGGGTCGAGCGGGCCTGCCTCGCTAGAGTATTTGTGTGGAGCAGTCCATTCTCCAACAGCAGATCGAGCGTCTGCTGACCGTTGTCGAGAAGCCCTCCCGCTATATCGGGGGTGAGACGAACGAGACGGTCAAGCCCACTGCGACGGTTCGCGTCGCGCTGGCCTATCCGGATGCCTACGAGATCGGCATCTCGAACCAGGCGTTGCAGATCCTCTACGGGTTGATCAACGATCGCACGGATGCGGCCGCCGAACGAGTCTACTGTCCGTGGCCGGATATGGCCGATGCGATGCGGCGTGAAGGCATACCGCTGTTTACGCTCGAGACGTGGCGTCCCGTGCGTGAGGCCGACCTGTTCGGCATCACGTTGCAGGCCGAGTTGACGTATTCGAATGTGCTCGAACTGATCGACTTGGCGGGTATTCCGGTCCGCGCAATCGACCGCACAGACGCGGACCCGATTGTGATGGCAGGGGGTCCAAGTGCGTCCAACCCGATGCCGCTGGCAGCGTTCGTCGATGCCTTCTTTATGGGTGAGGCCGAGGAGGGACTCAGTCGTGTCGTGGCGATTCTCGACGAGGTCAAGGGTCGTGAGGAGCGGCTCGATCGGCTCGCAGAGCTACCGTTTCTGTATCTACCCGCACGCGGGGAGCGACCCGTTGAGCGGGCGATCTTCGCTGATTTTTCGATTGATACGGCACCGAGGAAGCCGGTCGTGCCGTACGCCAGTGCGATCTTCTCGCGGGCGTCGGTTGAGGTCATGCGCGGCTGCACGCGTGGCTGTCGCTTTTGTCATGCCGGAACGTGGTATCGGCCGGTGCGGGAGCGCTCGGTCGAAGATGTCGTCAAGGCCGGTCTGGCACAGCTTGGTTGCACGGGGTACGACGAGTTGTCATTGACTTCGCTGGCGACGAGCGATTGGTCGGGTGTGGCACGAGCGATCAAGGAGATCAAGGCCGAGAAACCCGACCTGCACCTATCACTGCCATCTAACCGGGTCGACACGGGTCCGGTCGCACTGTTGGCTGCAGCCAACTCGCGTCAGCGCTCGATCACGCTGGCACCCGAGGCCGCAACCCAGCGGATGCGCGACATTATCTGCAAGACGATCACGGATGAGATGATCGAGCAGGCGATCGAGTCGGCGTTTGCTGCGGGCTACACGAGCCTCAAGCTGTACTTCATGATCGGCCTGCCCTTGGAGACCTTCGCCGAGATCCAAGGCATCGTCGATCTGGGGTTTCGGGCGCGCGAGATTGGGCGCGCGACGTTGGGGGAGAAAGCCAAGTTTACGGTGCACGTCTCGGCTTCGAACTTCGTACCGAAACCGCATACCCCGTTCCAGTGGGACGGGATGGCGCCACCTGATCAGCTGCGCGTCAAGCAGGATTACCTGCGCCGAGCGCTCAAGGGGCGCCAGTTAAAGCTATCGCTCCACGATGTTCGCACCAGCATGCTTGAGGGTGCAATCGGACGTGGAGATGCAATCACGGGGGATGCGCTCGAGGCCGCGTGGCGTGCAGGTGCACGCTTCGACGCCTGGACGGAGCACCACAAGGAGGACGTCTGGCGCGACGCGTTTAGCGCCGTCGGACGCGACCTTGTGGTGGAGGCGACGCGAGAGCGCGACCCCCTCGACCCGCTGCCGTGGGATCACGTGCGCAGCGGTGTGTCCAAGGAGTTTCTGCTGGATGAGTGGTGGCAGAGTCGCGCCGAACGGCCGACCGGGGATTGTCGATGGGACGGCTGCAGTGATTGCGGCGCGTGCGTTGGCCCCGTTCGGAACCGGTTGGTGGAGGCCTAATGCCACGCATCCCGCAGTGCATACCGTGAGGATCGAACTACGCCTCGCCATTCGCGATCGTGCGCGTTACCTCAGCCATCTCGAGATGGTTGATCTTCTGTTGGCCGCGTTGCGGCGCGCAGACTATGGCGTAGCGCTCTCGAACGGTATGCGACCCCGACCCGTGATCAGTCTCGCGCTTGCGCGCGGCGTTGGTGTCGCGTCGGAGGATGAGCGCTGCACGGTCGAGCTTGTGGGTGAGAGCCACGATCTCGACGAACTCGTTGTCCGACTCGCCGCGACCTGCCCGCGTGGAGTCGTCCCGCTCGAAGCCCTGCCCGCTGGTCCTAAGACCATCGTCCATGGTGCGACCTATCGCATTGTTTTTGATGCGCCGGGCGACTCGCTCGCCCAGGCCGTGGAGGCGTATTGCGCAGCCACGGAATTGCTCGTTCCGCGTCGTAGCCCAAAGCAGCGACGCAACGTTGATGTCTGTCGTTATGCGCCCGAGCCGCGGCTCGAGGGCGATGCGATTGTCGTCGATATCGCCATCTATGAAGATGGCTCTGCCAAGCCCGAAGAGGTCGTACGCGCGCTGCAGTCTTGCGCCGACGGGGACCTCTGTGTGGCTGGTATCACCCGACTAGCGGTTCGCACGGCACCAAAACCGGTGCGCGTGGGAACCACGGAGACCACATGAAGAAGATCCTAATTTCTGCCGATGCCTACGAGACAAAGGCTGCGCTGATCGAGGACGAACGCGTCGTCGAGACGTACATCGAGCGCGATGAGCGCCGATCCCTGCTGGGTAACATCTACCTCGCTAAGGTCGATACCGTTCTGCCGGGCATGGAGGCCGCGTTCGTCGATGCCGGCATGGACAAGAATGCGTTCTTGCATGTGGCGGAGATTCGCATTGCCGGGCTCGACCAGCGTGCGCGTCGTTCGAAGCGTATTCAAGACCTTGTCAAGGGCGGCCAGTCGCTGCTCGTGCAGGTGACGAAGGACCCGATGAAGACGAAGGGTGCGCGCGTCACGATGGACGTCTCACTGGCTGGACGCTTCCTTGTCTACGTTCCGGATGGCGAGGGTGGTGGCGTCTCGAAGCGGCTTTCTGATACTGAGCGTGATCGCTTGCGAGAACTCGTCAAGCAACTGACTCCACGGCTGGGCGGTGGACTGATCGTCCGCACCGCTGCGAAGGGTGCAGAACTCGTAGAGCTTCAGCGCGATCTTGCGCTCCTCGAAGATCAGTGGGAGGGCGTGCTTGATCGCTGCAAAACAGCGGTCACACCCTCGCTGATCCATGCGGAGGTCGATATTGCCCTCGGGCTCGTGCGCGATGACTTTCGACAGGATGTCGATGAGTTGATCGTCGACGACCAGGCCACGTACGACCGCATCGTCTCGTACATGCAGGAGCGCAGCCCAGAATTGATCCCGCGCATTACGCGCCACACGGCCCAGACAGAGCTGCTGCGGCGGTACGGCGTCGACGAGGCAATCGAGAGCACGCTCAAGCGACGCGTTGATCTGCCGTCCGGCGGCTACCTGTTGTTCGACTATGCCGAGGCCTTCACCATTGTCGATGTCAATACGGGCCGATTTGTGGGCAAGGGACGACTCGAAGACACGATCGTCCACAACAACTTGGAGGCGGCCGTCGAGGTTGTGCGCCAACTGCGGCTACGCGATCTCGGCGGCATCATCGTGATCGACTTCGTCGACATGGAGTCGAAGACGAATAGCGACGCCGTCATCGCTGCTCTCAAGGACGAACTCGCCAAGGACCGCTCGAAGGTCTATCTCGTCTCGATCAGCCCGCTTGGTCTCGTCGAGATGACGCGTCAAAACGTGACGGATGGTGTGCGCGAGATCATGACCAGCGAGTGTCCTTGCTGTGCGGGTGAGGGGCGCGTGCTGAGCGACGAGACGCTGGCACTCGACAATCTGCGCATTCTGCGACGGCACGCGACCCAGTCGACGGCAGAGGCATTTCTGATCGAAGTGCATCCCGAGGTTGGCGCTCGCATGATTGGTCCCGGTGGCGTGCGGCTCGAAGAGTTAGAGAAGGCGACGAAGAAGCATTTCTCGCTGGTCAACAATGACAGCGTGCCGCGCGAGCGTTGCGGGTTCCTCAAAGAAGGCAAGATCAGCGAGGTCTTGGAAGACGCGATTCCGGTGGAGGTGGGGCAGGAGCTAGAGGTCGTGCTGTCCGAGCCGCACATGTACCAAGCGGCAGATGCCGTTGCGGTGCTAGAGGGTGGTTATCGCGTGGTCGTGGCGGGTGCTGGCCCGTATCTCAGCGAGACACAGCGCATCAAGATCGAACGGCTCGGCCGGCTCGAGGCGCACGCGGTGTTGCTGGATGCGAAGCCGATCACGGAAGCAGAGATGCTCAAGATGACCGATCCGCGCAGCGACGTGCATGAGCCGCCACGCCTGGTCGGCGAGCGGATCGACCTCGAGGGTCGCAAACGCAAGGGCAAGCGCAGTCGCACGCCATCGGCAACGATCGATACGCCAACGGGTGACATGACAGCGTCGGTGGGCGAGGAGATGGAGCCGCTCGATCTCCCGGATCAGCCAGACGTCGAAGAGGTTGTCGTGGTCGAAGGTGTGGATGAAGCAGCGCAGCCGAGCCGTCGGCGTACGCCTAAGGCGGCGCGAGCAGATGGCGACAGCGACGATTCCGACGACGAAGTCGATGATGATGACGACGTCGAGGATGACGATCAGGCGACGGTGGGCGCGGGTGGCACCGGCCCGAACAAGCGTCGTCGTCGCGGCCGCCGTGGTGGACGCGGGCGTACGGCTGGTGGCGCGGGGAGTGCCACGACGGAGCCCACGGGCGATACAGAGTCCGCGGCAACACCCACGGTTGGAGGTACCGGCGATGTCTTAGAGATCGCTGCCGACGGTACAGCGAAGCCGAAGCGGCGTCGTAGCCGTGGCGGACGCGGCCGTTCCCGCTCGGGGAGCGGTGCGGGTGGGAGCGGCAATGCTGGTGCAGATGGTGTGGATCGCACCGCAAACTACCGGCCAGTGCCCAATCCCACGACACCCGCCAAGCCAGCTGTGGAGGCGACACCGCAAGCCGCAGCCAAGCCCAAGCGCGGCTTTTTGGGTCGCATTCTGGGTAAGGACTGATCGAAATCGGCAGAGAGGCGGAGCCTCTGGCTTCGCCTCTCTGCTACGTTCTCGCCCGTTGTCGCCGGTGGCGGCCTGTCCGAAAGTATCGCATCGATGTTTGCCGTAATTGCCCTTGGAGGAAAGCAGTACCGCGTCACTAAGGGTGAGTGGATCGTCGTCGATCGCATCGCTCTGGACGAGGGTGCAACGCTCAAGCCCGACGTCGTCCTTGCCTCTGACGGCAAGAAGACGATGGCGACGGCTGCCGAGCTCAAGCCCGTCTCCGTCTCGGTGCGTGTCAAGGAACACAAGCTTGGACCGAAAATCAACATCCTCACGTATCGCTCGAAGAAGAGCAGTTCGCGTCGGATGGGCTACCGCTCGAAGCAGACGGTCGTTGAGGTAGAGACGATCGCCTTCGGCAAGAAGGGGACTAAAGATGGCGCATAAGAAGGGCCTCGGCTCCTCCAAAAACGGTCGCGACTCCCAGTCGCAGCGACTCGGTGTCAAGGTTTTCGCGGGTCAGACTATTCGCGCCGGTGGCATCATCGTCCGCCAGCGCGGCACGCGTTTTAATCCGGGCGCAGGCACCGGCATCGGCGTCGACCATACGATCTTCGCAAAGTGCGATGGCATCGTGGGGTTCGGGCAGCGCCGCGGCAAGCGCATCATCTCGGTCGCACCGGCCGAGGGGTAGTCGGCAGGGCGTAGCCCGTGTTTTCCGACCGGGCGACGGTCTATGCCGCAGCGGGTCGAGGTGGTGACGGAGCTGTCGCGTTTCGACGCGAGAAGTTCGTTCCCCGCGGCGGTCCGTCGGGTGGCGACGGTGGCAATGGCGGCAGCATCATTTTGGTTGCCGAGTCATCGCTGCGAGACCTGACAAACGTGCGCAACCACCCGCACATCAAGGCCGAGGATGGCCATAATGGTGAGGGCTCGAATCGGACTGGGTCGATGGGCGTCGACACGATCGTTCCCGTGCCGGTCGGCACGCAGGTGCTCGATGAGGATGGCGTCGTGATTGTCGATCTGGCTGCTCCCGGAGCTAGTGCGGTGATCGCCCACGGTGGGCGCGGTGGTTCGGGTAACCGACGCTTTCGCACCGCCGTGCGACAGGCGCCACGCACCGCCGAGTTTGGCGGGCTGGGCGAGGACATGTCGCTCGTCCTGCACCTCAAGCTGCTGGCGGATGCGGCGCTGTTGGGTTTTCCGAACATCGGTAAGTCTTCGCTGCTGCGGCGTATCTCGAATGCGCGTCCGAAGGTCGCGGATTATCCGTTTACGACCATCGAACCGGTGCTCGGCGTGGTCGATCTTGCGGTCGATCGTCAGATCACCGTGATGGACGTACCCGGGCTGCTGGAGGGGGCTGCCGAAGGGCACGGGTTGGGTCTTGACTTTCTCGCTCACCTCGAGCGTGCGCGCCTGCTACTCCACGTCGTCGATGCAGCACTCCCGATCGAGGAGGCCTGTGAGGGGTTTGTAGCGATTCATCACGAGCTGGAGCAATACCAAGAGGATCTCTCACGCCGCCAGCGGATCGTCGTGCTCAACCGCATCGATCTGAGTCCGGAGTCAGACCGCGAGACGCTGCGGGATACGTTTGCCAACGCACTCGACGCGCTCGGCGATATCTCTGCCATGCGCGACGTACTGCGCGATGAGGAGACGGGCAGGCCGATCATCGTGACTGTCTCTTGTGCCACGGGTGAGGGTGTGCAGGAGCTGATCAACACCCTCGCGCGCGTCGTCCCAGAACCGGAGGTGACGCCGGAGGCCGAGGCAACGCTCGCGCAGTATCTGGTGTATCGCCCGGGTCGAGCCGGGGGCGCCAACGTACGCGTGCTACGCGATGAGACCGGCGTGCGCATCGTCGGTGCACCGATCGAGGATGAGATCAAGAAGCTGGACGATGAGGCCGCGGAGCAAGCGCTTGCGCACTACGTCGAGACGCGCCGTTTGACGCCGCTGCTGGTGCGCGCGGGCGCGAGGAACGGGATTATCGTCAAGATGGGATCGCGGGAGATTCCGTTTCGTGCCTGACGTTCTGCGCATTGGTGTGCTCGGCTCGCTCTGTAACCCCCCGCACGTCGGGCATGCCGCGCTGGCGCGCAATGCCGCCTCGCAGCTCGGGCTCGATCATGTCTTGCTGGTCCCGACGGGTCTGCCGGCACACCGTGAGGAGCCCGTGGTGGCTGCCGCCATGCGGCTGCAGCTTGCGCAGGCTGCTGCGCAGGACGAGCCGATTCTGGTGGCGTCGAGTATCGAGGTCGAGCGGCCCGGACCGTCGTATATGGCCGATACGCTTGAGCAGCTGACCGACAACGCCAGCGAGCTGGTGCTGCTGCTTGGAGCAGACCAGTTTGCCGCGCTCGATCGCTGGCACGATCCCGAGCGCATTCGGCGCTTGGCACGGGTAGCGGTTGCGCCGCGTCCTGGTGTGCCGATTGCGGCTGGTCTGGTGGAGATCATTGAGATGGAGCCGCTGGCGGTGACAAGTTCGGATATTCGCCGTAGGATCGCCCTTGGAGAGCCAGTCACGGGACTCGTGTCACCCGCTGTCGAGGCCCTAATCCAGCACGAGGGCTTGTATAGCAGTGGTGGTGACGGATGATCCGTCAACGGTCCGTGGTACGTTCCACCTGTGCTTGGAGCAAGGGACTGACACGCTGAGCGATACCACCGTTCTCGCTGAGCAGATTGCCGCGATTGGTGCGGATAAGCTCGCGACGGACATCGTGCTGCTCGATATGCGCAAGTTCGTGGAGTACACGGACTGGTTCGTGATCATGAGCGGGCGCAACACACGCCAAGTGCAGGCGATTGCCGAAGAGATTGGGCAGCGCATGAAGCAGGAGCATCGGCTGATGCCGCTTCGCACCGAGGGCATGAAGGAAGGCACGTGGGTCCTGATCGACTTTCTCGACATCGTCGTGCACGTGTTCGATCCGGCTGCGCGCGAGCTGTACCGCCTCGACGAGTTGTGGGGCCAAGTGCCCCAGACGATCGTCGCTGCGGGCTGACCCCGCCTGCGGGGCATCCCAAAGCCACTTGCTATCGTGCGCTTTTGACGGGGCCATAGCTCAGCTGGGAGAGCGTCTGGCTGGCAGCCAGAAGGTCAGGGGTTCGATCCCCCTTGGCTCCACTGTTCGACTGTGTGCGGGGGGCGGTTTCGTGATGGGGGCATGACTGGACAAAGGGGTCAGACCCCTTTGTCCAGTGAGAAATGCAGCGGACGCTGCGGCTTGTGCGCACAGACTGGACAAAGGGGTCTGACCCCTTTGTCCAGTCATGCCCCCATCACGAAACCGACCTGGCGCTAGGGCAGATCCATGCGACCGAGACGCCAGCCAGCCAACACGACGGCGAGGGCCGTGACGACCAAAAGGGACGCGACGCCCGTGGTGGCATCGAGCGTGGGCACGAGCTCGGTGGCGTCGATGCCGTAGAGTCCGCCGTCGCTGATCGCTCGACCCCAGGCCGTCATGCTGAAGCGTTCGGCCGACGGGGCGATCGTGGCGATCGCGCCCTCCCAGATAAGGATGTAGATGATGCCCGCGACCAGAGCACGCTTGAGTAGGAGCCCAACCATGATGAAAACCGCGCAATAGACGAGTGCAACCAGCAGCGTCCCCGCGACACCCCGCAAGATGTTCGTCGAGCCGACGCCGAGATGCTCACCGAAGACGGCGATTGCGACGAGCGCGGGGGAGAGCAGCACAGCAGCCGCAACCGCCGAACCGAGGGTCTTCTCCGCCACGATCCGCAGCCGCGACACGCCGGCCGTGGCGAGATACACGATCGTGCCCGACTCGCGTTCGTCGCCAATCGCCGTGACCGCCAACACCAGAGCGACCAGCGGGGCGACGGTGCTAATCAGCAAGCGCCCAACAATCAGCGCCTGGCTGTCGGGCGAGACATCGCCGCGAAGGATCCCGAAAATAACGAAGAACACGACTGCAGCAACAGGCAGGAGCAGTGCCAGCGAGCGGCGGCGCAGGAGCAACGCTCGGATCGTCAGTCGCGTGATGATCATCGGTGCGCGCCTCGCGCGCGCTCAGTCAGATAGCCGTAAACGCTCTCAAGATTGTCATCCGTCGGCTCGATCGAATGGAGGTCTGCGCCACAGGCACGCGCCAGCTGCGGCAGTGCCAGCGCCAGCGCAGTTGTGTCGCTCGTCTCGACGAGAATGCCGTCCAACTCGATCTCGACGCGCCGCACACCGGCCAGCGCCGCCAGGGCAGCAGCCAGTGGGCGCGCCGGCTGTGCGGCAATACGAATACGGCGAGGACGCTCGTCCATCAGTGCGCGCAGACCTGTCGGCGATCCCTCGGCAACAAGCCGCCCATTGACGAGTACGAGGACACGATCCGAGACGCGCTCCACCTCGCTGAGGACGTGGCTCGAGAAGAGTGTGGCGATGCCCTGATCGCCGAGCTGGCGCAACAGCGCAATCGTCGACTCGCGTTGCTGCGGGTCAAGGCCGTTGAGCGGTTCGTCGAGAATCAACACCTTTGGCTCGTGCACGAGCGCCTGCGCGATCTTGACGCGCTGACGCATGCCCTGCGAGAAGCCCTTGACATCACGCAGGGCGACGTCCGTGAGGTCGACCGTCGCGAGTGCGGCGCGCGCCGCACCCTTCGCATCGCTGACACCACGCAGGCGCGCACAGGCCTCAACCAGGCCGAGGGCGCTCAACCCGGACCAGAGTCCGTCGCCGTCCGGCACGAGACCGATCGCGGCGCGGGCACGGCCACTCTTGGTCGGATCGAGTCCGAGCACCCGCACGCTGCCCTCGTCGGGATGGGCGAGACCGGTCGCCAAACGAATCGCCGTCGACTTACCGGCACCGTTATGTCCGAGCAGACCGGTGACGCCTGGCTCGATCGTAAACGACACGTCACCAACAGCCACCGTGTCACGAAACCACTTCGAGACGCGATCAAACTCGAGCAGCGGCGTCATGCGTCCGTCCGCCGGTAGCGCAGGAAGAGGATCGCGAGACTCCCGACAATCAGGATCGCATTCATCAGGATCAGCAGCGACAGATCGGGTGTCTGCATCGGTGCCAGCGGACCATCGTTGATCACGCCCGTTGTTTGGCCGATCATCTTTTGTGCCAGCCAGACGGGTAGGAACTGCAGGTTGAACAGCCTTGCATTGGGGCCGAGGTTCGCGACGTGGCTCAACACACCGCTGACCAGCGACGAGACGATCAGCAGCAAGACAAAGCCGACAGTGGCAAACGCGCGGCGACTCGTCAGCGAGGCAATCGCCAACCCGAGCAGGGTATAGACGAGGGCGATCAGCAGGCCGCCACCGAAAATCGCCGGGATCTCGCGCAGGTGGTCTTGCACGTAACCAAGCGGGTACGTGGCGAAGAAGACGTTGCCGACGTAGAGAAAGGCGAGCGGCAGGGTAGTGACTGCGAGGAGTGGGGCGAGCGAGGCGAGGATCTTGCCGGCGACATACTCGCGTGGACTCAAAGCGGTGGAGAGGTAGAGATCCAGTACGCGGCTGCGGCGATCGGGACAGATCGTCTCGGGAATCACAATCGCCGCATAGGCGAGGATGACGAAGCCGATCAGTTGGTAGTACGGCGCGTAGGGCACGATGTCGCCCGGCAACTGCTGTGTGATGTTCGTGCCCAGCAGCGCTTTGACACCGAGTGCAGTAATTGCTGGGCCGAGCGCAATCAGGGCTAATCCGACGGGCACGATCTTCGCGGTCCATGGTCGTCGCGCACCGAGTGCTCGCAACGCACTCCAACGCGCCATCGACAGGACCGCACGCCGCGTACTGTTTTTCTGTTCGCCATCAAAGGGGCGATAGCGCACGTCATGGATCTTGGCCGCGCTCACCCGATCGCCGCCAGCAACTCATCTTCGATCGACGGCCCATCCGGGTGGAGGCGCAGCAGTCCAACGCCCGTCTCGGCGGCAGCGTCGCGAATCTGCTCGCGATCACGACCGGTGCGGATCGTCACGCGCGTGGTGCGTTCGTCAATTGGATCGCAGGCAAGTCCAGCCGCCACGAGTCGCGCGACAAACGGCGCGGCTTCCATCACCGTCTCGGCCCGTAAGACATCGGCCTCGCCCGCCGCGGCCTGCAGGGGACGCGCGAGTGTGACAGCGCCAGCGCGCATCACGACGACGGCATCGCAGGTGCGACGAATGTCGTCGAGGATGTGCGATGAGATTAGGACGCGCACGCCAAGGTCGCGCGAGACACGACGAATCATGCCGAGCATCTCGTTGCGCTGTGTCGGATCGAGCCCATTGGTTGGCTCGTCGAGGATGATCAGATCCGGCGAGTGGACGAGCGCCTGCGCGATCTTGACGCGCTGCCGCATACCAAGCGAGAACGAGCCAATCACCCGCGAGCGCTCCTCCTCGAGGCCAACAGCGAACAGCACCTCTGAGGCGCGGCGAATCGCGTCGGCGCGCGACAGGCCGCGCAGCTCGGCGAGGTGGCGCACCAGATCGGCGGCCGTCAACTCGGGGGGTAGGCACTCGTGCTCGGGGGCATAACCAATGCGACGCCGAATCTGCTCGCCCTCGCGGCGTGCATCGTGGCCGAGTACGCGCAGATCGCCGGTATCGAGACGCACCAGACCGAGGATGGCCTTCATCAGCGTCGATTTACCCGCCCCGTTCTGACCGAGCAAACCGGTCGCAGGAGCATCGATCGTCAACGAAACGTTGTCGAGAGCTTGGATCGTGCCATAGCGGCGGCTCGCTCCCACGATCTCGATTGTCGCCGGCTCCAGCACGCGCAAAGCCTACGCGTGATCGGCCATACTAGGCAGGTGGAACTGACCGTCGAGACGCTGCCGGCCTATCTCCACGATCGTGGCATCGTTCCCGATCACCACGCGATGGTGGTGGCAGCGCTCGGTGGTGGCATCTCGAACGACGTTTGGCGCAGGCGGAGCCTGTCAAGTCGAATGAGATACTCGGTCGTCGAATTTAGTGAGCAACCTCCTGTGTGGTCGGCTTGTTGATCCAGACGGCGGTCGGTAGCGCTGGCGGCCGTGGCGGCTGGCGGACGAATCGCCATTGACGGGTAATCGTCATCGGCAGATTGGGTGCCTGCGGCGGCTCGGGCCGCTACCCGTATCCTCTTGTTCGTGGAACGCTACGAACCCGCAGCAGTTGAGGCGCGTTGGCAGGCGGTCTGGGCTGCTGAGAAGGCCTTCGAGACGCCGAACCCTATCGATCCAGCGGCGGACGATCGCCCCCGCGCCTACGTGCTCGAGATGTTGCCGTACCCGTCGGGCGACCTGCATATGGGGCACGTCACCAACTACACAATGGGCGATGTGGTTTCGCACTTTCGCCGCCGCACGGGCTTCCAGGTACTGCACCCGATGGGCTACGACTCGTTTGGACTGCCCGCCGAGAATGCGGCGATCCAAACGGGTGGCAAGCCCGCTGAGGTAACGGCCCACAACATCGCGCGCATCCGTAAGCAGATGTTGCGGATGGGCTGGTCGATCGACTGGAGTCGCGAGCTGTCGACGTCTGATCCCTCGTACTACCGCTGGACGCAGTGGATCTTTCTCCAACTATTCGAGCGCGGTCTTGCCTATAAGCGGGCAGCAGCCGTCAAGTGGTGCCCGCAAGACCAGACTGTGCTCGCCAACGAGCAGGTCATCGATGGCTGTTGCGAGCGCTGCGGCGCCGAGGTCGAGGCACGCGACCTCGAGCAATGGTTCTTTCGTATTACCGACTACGCCGATCGCCTACTCGACGACATGGACAAGCTCGACCAGTGGCCCGAGCGCGTCCTAACGATGCAGCGCAATTGGATTGGTCGCTCGCATGGTGCCGAGGTGATCTTCCGGATCGTTGGGAGCGACGCCGAGATCCCCGTCTTCACGACCCGGCCCGACACGCTCTTTGGTGCCACCTTCTTCGTGCTGGCTCCCGAACATCCACTGGTGCACGACCTCGTGCGTGGGACGGACGCGGAGGCCGAGGTGATGGACTACGTGCGGCGTCGCAGTGCCGAGTCGGTCGCCGAGCGCATGCGCGATGATCGTCCCAGGACCGGTGTCGACACGGGCCGTTGTGTCGTCAACCCCGTCACCCTCGAGGAGATCCCCGTCTGGGTCTCCGACTACGTCCTCGTCGAGTACGGGACGGGTGCGATTATGGCCGTGCCCGGCCACGACGACCGTGACCACGCTTTTGCGACGCTCTTTGGACTGCCGATCCGGCAGGTCGTGGCAGACCAGGCAGGCGTCGTCGACGTACAGGTCGAGGCCTTTACCTCCGCTGGCGAGGATGCGCTCCTCGTCAACTCGGGGCAATTTGATGGTCTGCCGGTGTCTGAGGCGAAGGCTGCGATCACCACGTGGTTGGCGCAGGAACAGCGCGGCGAACCCAAGACTGCGTATCGCCTGCGTGATTGGCTTGTGTCGCGCCAGCGCTATTGGGGCGCGCCAATTCCGATCATCGATTGTCCGTCCTGTGGCCTCGTACCTGTGCCCGACAAGGATCTGCCCGTGGTCTTGCCAGAGATCGACGATTACGCACCCAAGGGCCGGTCGCCACTCGCTGCAGCCGAGGAGTGGCGCAGCGTGCCCTGTCCGACGTGTGGCGCCCCAGCACTCCGCGAGACCGACACGATGGACACCTTCGTCGATTCCTCCTGGTACTACCTGCGCTACGTCTCTGCCAACGACGACGGACAGGTCTTCGACAAGGCAGCCGTCGACTGGTGGCTGCCCGTCGGCCAGTACATCGGCGGCGTCGAGCACGCCATCCTGCACCTGCTCTACAGCCGCTTCTTTACGAAGGTGCTGTACGACGCCGGTTACGTCGGCTTCGAGGAACCGTTCGCGAAGCTCTTTACGCAGGGGATGATCTACAAGGACGGCGCAAAGATGTCGAAGTCGAAGGGCAATGTCGTCGCCCCCGATGCGATTGTCAATCGCTACGGCGCCGATGCGTTGCGCATGTATGTGCTGTTCATGGGACCACCCGACCAGGACAAGGAGTGGTCCGACAGCGGCGTGCTTGGACCATCACGCTTCCTCGATCGGCTCTGGAAGACCGTGCAGCGGATCGCGGATGAGACGCAGGGCGAGCCACTGCCGGCCGCGCCGGTGGGGGTGGAGGGGGCGGCACTCGACGTGCTCCGCCTGACCCACCGGACGACGAAGCGCGTCACCGAGGATATCGACCGACGCCTGCATTTCAACACGGCAATCGCCGCCACGATGGAACTGCTCAACGGCATCGAGAAGGTGCGTGACGAACTGTTGACGAGCCCAATCGGCGGGCTCGTACTCCGACACGCTGCCGGCACGCTCGTCTGCCTCATACAGCCCTTCGCGCCGCATATCGCCGAGGAGCTGTGGGAGCGGCTCGGCGGAACGCGGCTGTGGGAGGCACCATGGCCGACGGTTGACCCAGCGTTGCTTGTCTCCGATACATTCACCTGCGTGGCGCAGGTCAACGGCAAGGTGCGCGAGCGTATCGAGCTACCGCGCGGTCTCGACCGAGACGAGGTCGTACGGCGGGTACGCGAACTACCGAAGGTTGCCGAGCACATTGCTGGCCGCGAAGTGGTCAAGGAGGTTGTGGTCCCCGACAAGCTTGTCAACATCGTCGTCAAGTAGCGCGCGCTCGACGCGCGCTTCCGCGCACAAGCCGGCAGCGCCTGCGTCAGAGCGAGGCGTCCTTGCGTGGCAGGGTTGTCTCATGCCTCCACTCGACCGCAGAACGCTTCTGCTCGGACTCGCCGTAATCCTCCTCCTCGCGGCAGCCGTAACGTTCGTGCGCGGACGAGGAGGCGATGCGCGCCCGCTGACGCCGATCGTCGCCACCTCCGCGGCGACCGACGGCGTCGGCGGTGTCGCGCCAGCCAGAGAGGAGCCGCTCGTGGTCTATGTCACTGGGGCAGTACGGAAGCCGGGTGTCTACCAGTTGGCACAAGGCAAGCGCATCGTGGACGCGATCATCAAGGCGGGTGGTGTCACTGCGAAGGCCGACGCTGTCACGGTCAATCTCGCTTCACTGCTTGTTGATGGCGAGCAGATCCTCGTGCCCGAGGCCTATACGCCGGGTGCGGGCGCGGCTCCGACCGGAGCCGGACCAGCAGTTGCGGGTACGAGTGGGATTGTGCATCTCAACGGTGCGAATGTGACGACACTCGACGCGCTACCGGGTATCGGCCCGGCGACGGCGCAGCGCATCATCGACTGGCGCGACTCGCACGGGGGGTTCAAAACCGTCGACGATCTGATCGAGGTGCCGGGTATCGGTCCCGCCAAACTCGAGGCACTGCGCGATCTCGTCGCACCGTGAGGCGGCCACGTCGGCCTGCCCTGGCCGACGTGTTTGGCTATCTGCTTGGCCTGGGTGCACTGCTGGCATTGCCACTCGTAGATCAGATTGGCTTGCCACTGTTGATGGTGATCCTGGGGGGTGGTTGTTGGCTCGCCGCTCGCCAACCACGTCGACGCATCGTGTTGGGTGGTCTCGTCGTTCTGCTCGTTGGCTTTGGAATCGGCAGCTGGCGTGTCGCGGTGCTCGCGCAAACCCCGCTGGCAGCCCGACTCGGCCATGCCATCACGGCGACTCCCGTCGTCGTCAACGAGGCGTGGCGCGGCAGTGGTTATGGGCGCATTGCTATGGGCGACGTGCTGGGGCGTGGTGGTGGACCGGTACTGCTGCGGCTCGACACGACAGTTGGGCCCGAGCGGGGCAGCATCCTGCTGGTCGATGGATCGCTGTTGCGCCCGCGCCCGCCACGCGACGGTTTTGACGAGACGGCATGGCTCGCGCACCAAGGCATCCATGCGGTGCTCCGTATCCGCAGTGCGCGACCGATTGGGCGGCGGGGAGGTCTCTGGGGTATCTCCGACCGCTTGCGTTCCTCGGCACTCCACGCGCTGGCACCCGCGGGGAGTGATGATGCGGGGCAGCTTGTCGTCGGGCTCACTTTTGGTGGCAGCACGGGATTATCAGTCGAGACCGTCGAAGCATTCCGCGCCTCGGGACTCGCTCACCTCTTGGCCGTATCGGGAGGCAACGTTGCCTTGCTCGTTGCCCTCATCTTGCTCGTGGTCTGGGTAGTGGGCGGCACGCGTCGGCACGCGTTGCAGGTCGCACTCGGTGTGATTGTCGTGTACGTCGCGATTGTCGGTCCATCGCCGAGCGTGTTGCGCGCAGGCATCGCTGGCATCGTTGGTTGTCTGGCCTGGCTGCTCGGGCGACAACGCGATGCGTGGCGCGCCATGGCGCTCGGCTTTGGTTGTCTGATCGCGTGGAATCCGTGGTCAATCTATGACGCGGGACTGCAACTGTCATTCGTCGCCGTCGCGGCCATCCTGCTTGTGGTACCGCATGCGCGGCGCATCGCCGACGCGACGATCGTGCCCTATCCCGTCGCCGTAGCGCTCTTAGTAACGGGTGCTGCGACGGTCGCGACCGCGCCAATCTCGTGGTGGCACTTCGGGCGCGCCTCTGTGCTCGCCGCACTCCCCGCCAACCTCTTCGCCGCACCCGCCGTACCACTCGCCCTATGGTCGGCGCTGATCGCCACGGTTGTCACACCAATCGCGCCTGCAGCGGGTGCCGGTATCGCGTGGTGCGCGCAATGGCCCGCCCTGTGGATTCTCTGGTGTGCTCGTGGAGGCGGTTGGCTCGCGCAGGCGCTACCGGTCTGGGTCTTGCCGTTTGTTGTTGCAGTCGGACTACTCGCAGCGCTTTGGCGACTGTCGCGGGCGTCTCGGGCAGTAGGATGGGGGCGTGTCCGACGCACCACTCGCACCCGTCTATCTGCTGAGCGGCAGCGACCGCGGTAAAGTACGGCGAGCCGGCGAGCGATTGCGCAACCGATTTACGCGAGATGCCGTTGACCTCCTCGATGCAGCAACGACCGAGCCGGCGGCTGTTGCAGGCGCCTGTAGCCAGCAAGGCCTGTTTGCAGAACAGCGCTTGGTGGTGGTTGAGGGTATCGATGCTTGGGTCAAACCGCGACGAGCTGGACAACTCGACGCGCTGCTGTCCTACATCGCCGATCCCAGTCCAGCGACGGTCCTCGCCCTCGTCGCTGACGCACCGGCCGACCCGCGCAAACCGGTCTGGCCCGACAACGACCCACTGATCGTTGCCGTACGTAAGGCGAGTGGTGCGACGGCGTTGCTTCGATTCGACGCACCAAAGAGCGCAGTGTTTGCCCGGCAAGAGGCCGGGCGTCTTGGCGTTCGCCTCGATCCCGAGGCGATGCTGCGGTTCGCCGAACTGGTCGGGGACCGCCCCGACGAGATTACACGCGAGCTCGAAAAGATTGCAACATTCGCCCAGGAAGCGTCCGTCGACATTGCGCTGGTCGAGGTAATGGTGATGGCTCGGCACGATGACGCGCCCTGGGCGTTGCTCGACGCAATTACCGAGCGCGACCGGCGGGGGGCGATTGCCGAACTGACGCGCCTGTTGGCCGGCGACGTCGAGCCGCATCGCGTGCTGCCGCAGGTGACGCGCCACGTCGAACTGGTGCGTCGAACCGTAGAGCTGGCCGAGCAAGGGCGTCCGTCGCGCGAGGCGCTTGCCAAGCAGCTCGGTGTTGCCCCCTTCCGAGCTCAAAAAATGTTGGCGGCGGTAGGACGATGGACGCCCGACGCTGCCAGCAACGCGATCAGTCGAATGCATGAGGCCGATGCGGCCATGAAGGGCATGTCACGGATGCCGCCGGGGCTCGTGCTCGAGCGTGCCCTTGCTGAATCGCTGTAGGGCGTGCTCCGCGTATCATGCGACCGATTGGCGACGTGGCCGAGTGGCTAGGCAGCGGCCTGCAAAGCCGTGTACACCGGTTCGACTCCGGTCGTCGCCTCTCTGTTCGGCCGGACAGAGCCCTGCGGGGCGCTGCCTCGCCGATCGTCCACGATCAGCGATAGTGTGTGGAGAACGTCAATGCAACTGCAGATAATCGATGGCTGATCTGGATCAGGTCTAGGTGACGTCGCTCTACGCCGCAGAACGTGTGACTGGTCGGCGAGTCGTGATCGATCGTCTCGACCGTGATGGCGCGGCTCTCGCCTGCTTGTTGCAGGCGCGTGGCGCAGACGTTGTGATCGCCGATCACGCTCCGAGCGTCGCGGTACCTCCTGGAATCACGCTCGTGCACGAGCGCGACGCCGCCGTGGCACGCGCCGATCTGCTGCTCGTCGACTGCTGGACGGGCGAGGAGATGTCGCACGTCACGCAGGCGCGCGAGCGTGGAGTTTCGATCGGTAACCTCGCCGACCTCGTGCTCGCTGAGACTCGGGTGCCAGTGATTGGCGTTACCGGCACGGCTGGTAAGACGACAACGGCACGCCTGATCGCGCAACTGTTGCGGTCGATTGGTTGGGAGGTTGAGATCCCACCGACTGGTCGGGCCGAAAACGCGTGGCCCAGCGCCGACTCGCTTGCAAGTTTGAATTCTGGTTCGACGCCCGACGTGTTGGTTGTCGAATTGACCAGTACGCATCTCGCGTACATGACGACCAGCCCACGCCATGCCGTCGTCACCACACTCTGGGCCGACCACGTCGAGCTCCACGGCAGCGAGGGGCGCTACATAGCGGCCAAGCAACGGATTCTGTCGCGCCAGCAGGCGGGTGATACCGCTGTGCTGCCAGTCGGCGAGACCCGGCTCACGCCACGACCGGGCGTGCACGTCACGAGGTTCGGCGCCGAAGATCATGACGTCACGTCGCACGCGGCCTCTGCGATGCAGCGCAGCAACGTCGCTGCGGCGATCGCGTGTCTACGTGGCTCACTTGGCGTGACCGACGATTTGACGGCTGCAATCGGAGACGTAGTCTGGCCGCAGTGGCGTGGCGAGTGCATTGGCACCGTCGCCGAGCGACCCGTTTTCCACAACGGCATGGCTGCGACCCCAAGCAAGGCCGAAGCCTTCTTACGGGAGCGCACAGATCGTTCAGCCACACTGATCGTCGGCGGCATCGTTGAGTTTGCCAATGGTCGCGTGCACGCATCACCTACCGAGCTGCGGCTGCTCGAGCGGGCCTGTGCAGCGATCGCGCGTGTTGGGCGAAACGTCGTGCTCGTTGGTCCGGCTGCTGCGCAGATCGCGCCGCTCCTCGCCGCAGCCGGGGCGGGCGCCACGGTGATCGGGCCCGATCTGCACTGGGCCGTGGGCGCAGCGCTGCGCGACTTGGATGGGGTGGAGGAGATCGCGTGGGTGCCGATGTACCCCGTTGATCTCGGAGACCGCGAGCGTTTTGGTGAGCTGGTGGCTGCCGCTGCTAGTCGGGCTGGACTGTCGTGGGTGCCGAGAGGCAGGGCGTCGGCATGAGCAAGCCGATCGTCGTCTATGACGACACCTGTCGAATGTGTCGTCGAAGTGTGCGCTGGGTGCGGCGGTTTGACTGGCTGCGGCGGCTCGACGATCTTGGCTACTCGGTCGCAGTCGAGCAGTATCCCGAGCTTGGTCGGGGCGTACTCGGTGACGGGTTACGCGTGCGCTATGACGACGGCTCCGTGGTGATTGGGATCGACGCGGTGCGCGCGATCGCGATCCGTACACCGCTTGGCGTGCTCGTCGCCTGGACGCTCTACCTACCGCCGGTGCGGACAGTCGGAGCGCGCGGCTACGCCACGATCGCTGCGCGCCGCCGACCCGAAGGCGCGGCCTGTCCGTTGCCGCCTCGTTAGGGGTTCGTGATGGGGGGGAGGACGCCGCAACCGCGGTGGGGGGCGGACGCCACAACCGCGGGGTTGTGATGTCCGCCCCCTAAAACCGTCTGTCGAGCGTGGTTGAATGTGGGGGGCGGACATCAAAACCCCGCGGTTGTGGCGTCCGCCCCCCCACCGCGGTTGCGGCGTCCTCCCCCCATCACGAACCCCTAGGCGCGGGGTTCGGTGTACGACACCATGTAGACCTTACGCGTCGTCTCAACGATGTCCCACTCGCCCGACCAACCTTCGGGAATCGCAAGCGCGGAGCCAGCAACGAAAGGGGTCTCGTTGCCACCACAATCGCGCAGGGTGCCCGAGCCTTTGATAATTGTGACGGCCTCGCGAAAGCCATCGCGGCGCGACGGAAACGTGCCGGGCGTGCATTCCCAGACGCCGGCCTCGACGAAGGCATCCTCGAAGAGGACTTTGCCTGATTCGACGGGCTCACCACGCGTCGGATTCGGTTTGGGGCCAATCACATCGAGCGCAAGGCTGAGGGGATCGTTGAAACCAACGGAATTGTGCGGCATGCGGTGTGTGCTCCTTTTCGGTACTGGTGAAGTCTGGCAGGTTAGGGGCTAGGCTGCCCGCATGGAAGACCCGCTGAAGGACCACGAGAACTCTCCCCTCGACGATGCGATCGGACTGGCCTACGTCGGGCGCGATGGCGATGACATCGTGATGCGCCTCGACCCGACGCCTGCCGCGCTCGGCTACATCGACCCGCCGATGCTGCACGGCGGCACGCTCGCGACACTCGTCGACACGGCTGGCTGGTACGCGGTGATGGCCAAAGCACCCGCAACGTGGGTCGCGGTTGATCTACGCGCGGATTTTCTGCGCATGGCCGACCTAGCGCCGCTGCGTGTCACCGCTCGCTGCCTGCGCGCTGGACGCACGCTTGCCGTCTGCGACGTCACTGTCGCACCCTGGGATACACCCGACAAGACGACCTCGGTCGGCCGCATTCAGTTCATTCGCACAGGGGACTGAATCGACGCGCCGCGGCGGGCGTTAGGCTGCAGCCATGGACAATCTGATTGACGGAAAAGCGGTCGCAGCCAAGGTCCGGAGCGAGGTCAAAGAGCGCACCAAGAAATTGTTCGACGAGACGGGTATTCGGGCCGGGCTCGCCGTCATCATCGTCGGTGAGGACCCGGCTTCCGAGGTCTACGTCGCCAATAAGCACAAGGCCTGCCGCGAGACAGAGATGCACTCGCTCGAGGTTGTAATGCCATGGAGCACGACCCAAGCCGAGCTCGAGGCCAAGGTCGACGAGGTCGCAGCCGACCCCGCGATTCACGGGATGATCGTGCAGATGCCATTGCCCGACCATCTCGACACAGAGGCGGCGATCGATCGCATTCCCTTTGAGAAAGACGCGGACGGTCTCACGGCTGCGGCGCAGGGTCGCTTGATGACGCTGCAGCCTGGACCTCTGCCCTGCACGCCCGCTGGCGTGATCGAACTGCTCAAGGAGTACAACGTGGAGATGCGTGGGGCACACGCCGTGATTGTCGGGCGCTCCGCGATCGTCGGCAAGCCGCAGGCGCACTTGCTGCTCAAAGAAGATTGCACGGTCACGATCTGTCACTCGCGCACCAAGGATCTGGAGGGAATCTGCCAGCAGGCTGACATTCTCGTCGCGGCTGTCGGACGACCGAAGATGCTCGGTGCGAATCATGTCAAGGCGGGTGCTGTCGTGATCGACGTTGGCATCAACCGCCTTCCCGAAGGTCTCTGTGGTGATGTCGATTTCGACGCTGTGCAGCCCAAAGCGCGTCTGATTACGCCGGTTCCAGGCGGTGTTGGGCCGATGACGATCGCGATGCTCCTCAAGAACACTGTGATCGCCGCCGAAGCCAGTGCGGGTCGCTGAGACAGATGAGCGTCAGGCGCATCGAGCTGACCACGGACGAGGTGCGCCACGTCGCTGCGCTCGCACGGCTCGGGCTCGACGACGCCGAAATCGAGCGCCTCGGTTTCGAGCTGCAGAGCATTCTCGGGCATGTCGCCACGATCTCGGCCCTGCCGATCGCTGATGTGCCACCAACCGCGCACGCGCTCGACGTCTCTGTCGAGCTACGGCCCGACGTCGCGCGAGCGGGCTTGACGCGGGAGCAGGCCCTCGCGAATGCGCCCGATCCGACACCCGACGGTTTCCGTGTCCCGCCGATCGGTTCATAGGTGACTGGTCTCGACGTGATTGGGCTGACCGCCGAGCGTGCATCCAGCATGCTGCAGGCGCGTGATTGCACGGCGGTCGAGCTCGCCTCGGCCTATCTCGAGCGAATCGAGCTGTACGACGGCGACGTGCACGGGTATCTGCATGTCGACGCCGAACGCACACTCGTCGACGCTGCAGCACAAGACGCCGCAGGCACGACGGGGCTCGCAGGCGTGCCAATTGCGTACAAGGATCTGCTCTCCACGAAGGGCGTGCCGACGACCGCGGGCTCGAAGATCCTCGAAGGGTTCATGCCACTCGAAGATGCCGATGTTGTTGCGCGTGGCAAAGCCGCCGGTCTTGTCAGTCTCGGCAAGACGAACCTCGACGAATTCGCGATGGGCTCATCGACCGAGCATTCTGCCTACGGGCCGACCCGCAATCCATGGGACCTCACACGCGTGCCGGGTGGTTCGTCGGGTGGGTCGGCAGCAGTGGTGGCCGCCGGCCTTGCACCATGGTCGCTCGGCACCGACACGGGTGGTTCAATTCGTCAGCCAGCCGCCTTCTGCGGCCTCGTCGGGTTGATGCCCACGTATGGCACGGTGCCGCGCTTTGGTGTCGTCGCCTTCGCGTGTTCACTCGAGCAGGTCGGGCCGATCACGCTGACCGTGCGCGACGCGGCACTCCTCCAGCAGATCATCGCGGGCGCCTCCGAGCGCGATGCGACCTGCACGGGCCCACGCGAGCCGATCGTTGTGCCCACCGCCGGTCGGCTCGATGGCATCACCTTCGGTGTGCCGTGGGCCGAGTTGGAGGAGGGAGTGGAGCCGGGTATTCGTGCCCGCTTCGACAGGTCGCTCCAGATCGCACGCGACTTGGGTGCGGAGATCGTTGACGTCGAACTACCCTATGCGCGGCATGGGCTCGCCGCCTATTACGTCATCGCACCAGCCGAGGCCTCCGCGAATCTTTCGCGTTTCGACGGCGTGCGCTACGGCTTGCGTGTCGATGCGCCCGATGTGCGGTCGATGTACGAGGCGACGCGGGATGCGGGCTTCGGACCCGAGGTGAAGCGGCGCATCATGATCGGCACCTACGTCCTGTCGGCCGGCTATCACGATGCCTACTACCTGCAGGCGCAGCGCGTACGCACGCTGATTCGGCGCGACTTCGACGCGGCCTTCGCCTCGGTCGACGCGATACTCTCGCCGACCGCACCCACGACGGCGTTCGAATTCGGTGCGCGCCTCGACGACCCACTGGCGATGTACGCCAACGACATCTTTACGCTCCCCGTCAACCTTGCAGGCGTACCCGCGTTGTCACTACCTAATGGGCTCGTCGAGGGATTGCCAAGCAGCCTGCAGATCATCGGTCCGAGCCATTCGGAAAATCTCCTCTTTCGCCTTGGAGCCGCATTCGAAGAGGCGCACGGATTCGATCCCGTCCCACCCCTGCTCAGGGGAGGTTCGTCATGAGCGTGGCGTGGCAGAAGGATGGCTATGAGGCCGTCATCGGCCTCGAGATTCACGTGCAATTGAACACCCATTCGAAGATGTTCTGCTCGTGTCCGAATCGGTTTGGCGATGATCCGAATACGAACGTCTGCATGGTCTGTCTCGCCCATCCGGGTGCAATGCCGGTGGCGAATGCCGAAGCGGTACGTCAGTCCGCTCGCGTGGGGCTAGCGCTCGGCTGTCGGATTCCGCCGCACAGCGAGTTCAGCCGCAAACAGTACTTCTACCCCGACAGTCCGAAGGCGTATCAGATTAGCCAGTACGATCAACCGCTCTGCGCCGAGGGTCTCTTTCGTGTGCCCGGTAACGATGGTTTCGAGGTGCGCCTGACGCGCGCCCATCTCGAAGAGGATGCCGCCAAGATGATCCACGCGGGCGGCGAGGGTGGTCGTATCAGTGGCTCTGCGGGCTCGATCGTCGACTTCAATCGCGTCGGTACGCCACTGCTCGAGATCGTCACCGAGCCCGACATTCGCTCGCCCGAGGACGCGCGGCGTTTACTGACCCTGCTGCGCGCCACTGTCGTTGCGATTGGTGCCTCGGACTGCGACATGGAGAAGGGGTCATTGCGTGCCGACGCCAATGTCTCAATCCGACCGATCGGCGCGACGGAGTACGGCACCAAGACCGAGTTGAAGAACATGAACTCATTCCGCTTCCTCGAGCGCGGCATCGAGGCCGAACTGGAGCGGCAACTCGAGATCGTTCGTGGCGGGGGTATGGTCGAGCAGGAGACGCTGCACTTCGATCCGGCGAGCGGTTCGCTTGCTTCGTTGCGGTCGAAAGAGCAGGCCCACGATTACCGCTATTTTCCTGAGCCCGACCTGTTGCTCGTGCACCAGGACGAGGTCGTACTGGCCGAGCTTCGCGCGACGCTACCCGAGTTGCCGGTAGCACGCTACGAACGACTCGTTGCTGCGGGTCTACCCGACGCGACCGCGCTGGCCCTGGCAATCGACAGCGAACTGGCAGCGTATCTCGACGCGCTTGCAACGCACCTGAATGATCTGAAGATCGCAGCGAACTGGACGATGGGTGAGTTCTCTGCTCACCTCAATAGCTCTGGGTTGAGCGCAGCAGCGAGTCCTGTGACGCCCGCCCGACTCGGCGCCTTGGTTGCTTTGGTGATGGCGGGGACGATCAACCAGACAGCTGCGAAAGAGGTATTCGCAGCACTCGTTGATGATCCGGCGGCCACTGCCGACGGAATCGTGGGAGAACGGAATCTTGCAACTGTCGGTGGCGACGACGAACTGGGCGCGATCATTGATGCAGTGCTCGCCGCCCACCCCGACGAGGTCGAGGCCTTTCGTGGCGGACGCGAGCAGGTGATCGGCTTCCTCGTCGGGCAGTGCATGAAACAGAGCGGTGGCCGCGCCGACGCGAAGGCTCTGCAGTCACTCCTGCGTGCCCGCCTGGCGTCCTGACCCTAGGTGTTCTGCCTCGTTCTTGGTCCTGGGTGAGGATTTCGTGATGGGGGGCGGATCCCACATCCGCGCGGTTGTGGGATCCGCCCCCCATCACGAAACCGAGCCAACGTCAACCCTCTCGCAGGCGCATAGGCAGAACAGCTAGGCCGGATCCGTGTTGGGTGTCGGCCTCCTCGAGTGAGGTTGAGCGACTTTTGGCTGGCGGCTTGTAATCACGCCGCGTTCGGCAGGGAACGGGTACGATCCGCGCAGACCGAGGGAGCACTGCGCATGATTTCCGACAAGATCTGGTTCGATGGTGAACTCGTGGATTATCAGGACATGAACATTCATGTGCTGACGCATGCCATGCACTACGGCTCCGGTGTTTTTGAGGGGATTCGCGCCTACGAGACGGACAGTGGGACCGGAGTCTTCCACCTGACGGACCATATGGAGCGCCTCAAGCGGTCGGCAGCGCAGTACTATATGGATCTTCCTTACAGCACAGAAGAGTTGTGCGCGGCCACGCATGCCACGATCAAAGCCAACGCATTGCCGTCGTGTTACATCCGCCCACTCGCCTTTCGGGGCGTCGGCGAAATGGGGGTCAATCCCCTAAATTGTCCGATTCACGTCTCGATTTCCGTCTGGAAGTGGGGTGCCTATCTCGGCGAGGCCGCACTCGAGAATGGCATTCGCTGCATGATTTCCTCGTGGCGCCGGATCGGTCCAAATACGATCCCGGCTACGGCGAAGGCTTCCGGGCAGTACCTCAATTCGCAGCTAGCCAAGATGGAGGCGCTCAAGCATGGTTTCGACGAGGCGATCCTGCTCAACGAGCAGGGACTGATCGCTGACGGCTCGGGCGAGAACGTGTTTGCCGTACACAAAGGCAAATTGCTGACCCCGCCGGTTAGTGCATCGTGCCTGCCGGGCATCACGCGCGCGGCCGTGATGGAGATGGCAAGGACGATGGGGATTGAGACGGTCGAGTGCAACCTGACGCGCGCCGAACTGTACTTCGCCGATGAGGTGTTTCTGACGGGTACGGCTGCGGAGGTGACGCCCGTGGCGTCGCTTGACGATCATCAGATTGGCACGGGTCCGATTACGAAGCAGATCCAGAAGATGTTCTTCGACGTCGCACATGGTCGTCACGAGCTGTCCAAGACGTATCTCGAGTTCCCGGCCTGACGGTGAGCGGCGACGGCGAGCAGATTCCGCTCGCGCAGCCCGACATTGGTCCGCGCGAGGAGGAGCTCGTACTCGAGGTGCTGCGCTCGGGCATGTTGTCGCTGGGTCCGATGGGGCCGCGCTTCGAGCGTGCTTTTGCCGATTGGGTTGGTGTCAAGCACGCCGCGGCGGTCTCCAGCGGTACGGCTGGTCTCCATCTCGGGTTGGTGCGGGCGGGTGTTGGGCCTGGCGATGAGGTCATAACCTCGCCGTTTTCGTTCATCTCGTCGGCGAATTGTGCGCTGCACGCGGGGGCTGATGTGATCTTCGCCGAGATTGATCCAGTCACATTCAATCTCGATCCCGCGGCGGTGGAGGCGGCAATCACGCCGCGCACCAAAGCGATCGTCCCCGTCCACATCTTTGGCCTTCCGTGTGACATCGAGGCGATCCATGCGATCGCGGCACGGCACGGCCTGGCCGTGGTCGAGGATGGTGCGGAGGCGCTTGGGGCAAAGCGACAAGGAAAACGAATTGGAACGCATGGCGCCCCAACCATCTTCGCCTTCTATCCGAACAAGCAGATGACGACGGGCGAGGGTGGCATCATCACGACGGATGATGACGATGTCTACGAGGATATCCTCAGCCTGCGAAACCAGGGTCGCGCGGATAGCGGCGCCTGGCTCGAGCACGACCGGTTGGGGTGGAACTATCGGATGGACGACCTGTCAGCGGCTGTCGGGCTGGCCCAGGTTGAGCGGCTCGACGAATTACTCGCCAAACGCGATGCGGTGGCCGAGCGCTACGCAGCGCTCCTCGCTGCCGTCCCAACGGTCGAATTGCCAGCGGTTGTCCCTGGCGATACGCGTTCGTGGTTCGTCTATACGGTTCTGCTCGATCCGCAGGTTGATCGCAATGCGGTGATTGGCCTGCTGGCCGAGCAGGGCATCGCCTCGAAGCCCTATCTTCCGGCGATTCACTTGCAGCCGTTGTATCGGGCGCGTGGCCACCGTGACGGCGAGTTTCCAGTCTGCGAAGCGGTCTCAGCCCGCGCATTGGCGCTGCCCTTCTTTGGTAATCTCACGATCGTGCAACAAGAGCGAGTGGTGGACGCACTTGCAGATATCTTGACCGATCCACCCGTACGCTGAGGGAATGCCGGCAATCGTTGCCACTCCCGTGGTCGCTTATGCGACGACGACTAGTTGGATTGCCGCGCCTGCAATTGGAAAGGGCGACTTCTCCTGGCTGGAAGTGGGACGCAACGACGGCGATCTGCGCACCGTTGCCGCATTTCGGGGCGACCGTTTGATCGTGCGTTCTGTGGGCAAGAACACGATTGTTGTTGATCAGCCGTGTGTTTCTCAACCGTGCCAGACGGTGCAGGCTCCGGTGACGGGGGCTGCAGGAGCGTTCGCGTACTCGGTGGCCTTCCCTGGTGTGGGCGGGTTTGTTGCGAGTGTGACTGCCAGCGGGCTTTCGCAGGTCGTGTCAGAGGATGTATCCGATCCGGCCACGATCACGACGCCGCATCTCGTCGCAACGACGGGGTCTGCTGTCATCTGGGTCGACCAAAACAGTATTAGCATCGCGCCAAACATCGGTGGTACGGCGGCCATTCTCGTTAGTACCGAGCAGGCGGGTGGCGAGATCACGTCGCTTTCGGCCGGGCCTGCTGGTATCGCATGGTCGGCGCGGGCAACGACGGGCGGCACGCTGATCGGTTACCGATCGGCTACGGGTGCGATCTCAACTCGTGCAGCAGAACCCGACGCAAAGGTAGCGACGCTGTATTCGGTGGCACTGATGGACGATGGCTCGATCGTGGCAATTCGCCGTACGCTGCGTAAGGGGCGACAAACGATCGAGCTAGCCTCGTGGGCCGTTGATGGTACGCGTGAGACGCTGTTGTCGTCGGTGCCATTTGCGCAACGAGAGGCCTTTGAGGCGACGCGCCCGACGGTGAGTGGCACGCTTGTGGCTGTCCGTTCTCGCGAGGGTGCGGGTGGCATGCAGGACGCGCTGTGGGTGTTGGATCGCGCGACGGATCGGCGGATGCGCTTCGCTGTCGCCGATCGGTGGGAGTCGCGTTTTTCAGATCCATCCTTTGGAAACGGTCGGCTGGTCTGGGCAAAGACGGACCTGCGGAGTGGGCGCTTGCAGCGTGCGCGAATCTTTTCGGCGGCTGTGCGCGGGTAAGGCTGCGGGTGATGCTGGATTTCGTGATGGGGCGGACGCCACAACCCCGCGGATGTGAGGTCCGCCCCCCCCCCCAAACCGTCTGTCGAGCGTGGTTGTGTGTGGGGAGGGGCGGACCTCACATCCGCGGGGTTGTGGCGTCCGCCCCACCACGAAACCGCCTAGATCGGCGACACGTAGAGCGTGATCTTCGTGCCGCGTGGCACCTTGCTGCCAAGCGATGGCTCGGCACTAAAGACACGATCAGCTGGGCGCAAGACGCCATCCGCGTTGATTGCTTGCGGCACAAGCCCCACAGCCGCCAGCCGACGTTGCGCCTCCTCAACCGTCTGCCCAACGAGGTCGGGCACAACCGCGCCAGCATAGGTACCACTCGCGAAGATCGTAATCACCGAACCGAGTGGCGCGGGTTTGTTTGGTGCAGGATCTTGGCTTAACACCGACCCAATCGGAAGCCCCAGTGCATCCTGCTGGTCAATGATGACCACGCGGAACTTGGCGGCCTCCAGACGCGCAATCGCTGTCGCCGTGACACTGGGTGCGTCGACCGTGGCGACCACCGCTGGCACGACTACGCTCGGCACGTATTGCGCGATGATAAGTGTGACGATCGTCCCGGCCTCGACTGCTGCCAGTGGAGCGGGCGATTGTACAACGACGACGCCCGGCGTATCCGCAGGCTGGGCAGGCCGCAACTGGAATCGAATCTGCAGGCCAGAACCCGTCGCGAGCTTGATCGCCGTACGCTTCGTAGACGACGTGAAGTCTGGCACAGCGATCAGATTCGATTCGCACGGCGTCATCGTCGTTGGGGCCGACGTATCGGCCCAGACCACGACTTGTGCGTGCTTGCATCCTGGTGGTACGCGTTGATTCGTTCGCGGATCGATCGAGACGGGCGTCGAATTGACACCGACCGGAGATGCCCAATTCTCGCGTGGCAGGCCACTCATCACCTCCTTCATAAACGACGACCAGATCATCGCTGGGTACGTGCCACCGTAGATGGGAGTGCCGTTGAAGCCCCGCAACATTGGACGAGCCGGATTCTCATAGCCGACCCAGATCGCGGTCGCGCGCTGCGGGGTAAAGCCGACGAACCAGGCGTCCTTATAGTCTGACGTCGTACCCGTCTTGCCGGCTGCGGGGCGTCCGATCGCAGCGAGTTTGCCAGTGCCGTTGGTAATCACATCCTTCATCGCCTCAATCACGGTCAGCGCGTCGTCTTCGGGCACGGCTTGGACCTTGATGGGCGAGTTGATCATGGTGGTGCCATCGGGGAACTCGATACGTTTGATCGAGATCGGCTCCATCGAAGGATCGACGATTCCCGCATTGGGCGTGTGAAACAGAATCGAGCCACCGACGCGCTGCCCATTGTTCGCAATCGTGGCGTAAGCGTGCGCCATCTCGAGGGCAGTCACACCAACGTAGAGGCCGCCGAGTCCGACCGCGGGCTGGCCATCATCGATGGGAGTGATGATGCCAAGCTTATGCGCCGTTTCGGCGATCACCGCCGGTTTGATCAGCATTGTCAGTTGGGCGAAAACGGTGTTATCGGATACGGCGAGGGCAGCAGGGAGTGCCAGGTCGTCGCCATAGTTGGCCTCACTATTTTTGACAAACCAGAAGCGACCACCACCGAGATTGTAGAGTTGCTTGGCACTACGAAACGTCGTCGTTGGACGAATACCTTTGGCGAGAGCAGCGAGGTAAACGAATGGTTTGAATGCCGAACCAGGTTGGCGATGCCCATCGGCTGGTACGTTGAACTGGTGCTTGACGGAGTACGGCTTGCCGCCCGCCATCGCCAGCACCTCGCCCGTCTTTGGGTCGATCGAGACGAGTGCGCCCTGTGGTCCGTTCTTGTTGGGCAGCGTCGCGGCGAGTGTCTGCTCGGCAAGTTCTTGCTCTCGTAGGTTGAGTGTGGTGACGACGGTCAGGCCACCACCAAAGGTTTGGCCGGTACCGAACCTGTTGATGAGTTGCTCGGTGATGAATTGCACCCAGTAGGGCAGCGTCGTATCAAGTGGTTTCGGTTCGACACGTGCGATTGGTAGCAGGCGCCGACCCTGTTCGACGGCGACGGTATCGGCGTCGAGATAGCCCTGCTCACCCATCTTCTGTAAGACGATGTTGCGGCGTGCGAGCGCGGCGTCGGGCTTCGCGATCGGGTCGAAGGTGGCTGGCGACTTGAGGACGGCTGCGAGGAGTGCCGAGTCGGCCGGGTCGAGATTCTTGGCTGAAGTGCCGAAGTAATACTTGGCGGCGCTCTCGACGCCGTACGTGTTATGACCGAAGTAGACGGTGTTGAGGTACGCCGTCAGGATGCGGTCTTTCGACCAACGTTGCTCGAGCTGCCAGGCAAGGGAGGCCTCGCGTACTTTGCGTTCCACCGTCTGCGTGTTTGTCAGATACGTGTTCTTGACCAGTTGCTGGGTGATTGTGCTGGCGCCTTCATTCGTGCCGGAGGCAAAACGATTGAAGAGCGCTCGAGCGATGCCCGGCAGGTCAACGCCGCTGTGTCCGAAGAAGCGTTTGTCTTCGACGGAGACGACTGCGTTCTTCATCTCGTCGGAGATCTGATTGCTTTTGACGATGACGCGCGACTGGTCGGAGCGAAGGATGGCGACACGGCGGGGCGTGCCCGTTGCGCTCGTCACCCAGATCGAACCGTCCTGGGCGAGGTTGGTGGTGTTCCCGTCGAACTGACGTAGATCCGGCAGGTTTGTTGTGATGGCGGTGATGAAGCCGTAGCTGGCGGCCGAGGCGAATGCGAGTCCGGCGAGCACGACAATCAGAAGACTGCGGAGCACGTGCCAGCGTCGTCGTCGTGGCGCCTCGGGTGGGCCGCCCTGTTCGGGTAATTCGAGGGCGAGACGGCCGGAACGGCGGAGGATTGATCTGCGGCGTGCCATGCGTAGACAGACCATCAGACAGGTCTGTCTACGCATGGTATCTCGCGCGTGCCCGGCTGGCGTGGGTATCCTGCATTGTGGATGTCGGATTACCTTCGCCCACTGCTGCGGAATGCCGTTGATGTACTGCCGGAGGGTGCGCTTGTTGCGCGCCTTGCGGAGGCGCAGAAGGAGGGGCGACCGCTGCGGGTCAAGCTTGGACTTGACCCCACTGCGGTCAGTGTCACACTCGGCTGGTCGGTGGTGTTATCGAAGCTGGCGGCGTTTCAGGACGCTGGCCACCTGCCCGTCCTGATTGTCGGCGACTTTACGGCGCGCGTCGGCGACCCCAGTGGCAAGTCGAAGACGCGGCCGATGCTTACGCCCGAGAAGATCGCGGCCAACGAGGCGGATTATCTCCGCCAGTTCGCGAAGATCTTGGATGTTGATCGCATCGAGATTCGCCACAACTCGGAGTGGCTTGGCGAACTCGGTGCGGACGGCATGCTGGAGTTGGCGTCGCGCGCCACGCTCGCCCAGATCCTTGAGCGCGATGATTTTAGTAAGCGCTACGCCGCTGGCAGGCCGATCTCGTTGCAGGAGTTGATGTACCCGTTGCTGCAAGGCTACGACTCGGTCGCGATCAAGGCCGACGTCGAGTTGGGT
>JBCKBR010000007.1:47500-51621 GCA_038911065.1 Gaiellales bacterium
CGGAAAGACCCCGTGAACCTTTACTGCAGCTTGATATTGGGATCCGGTTCATCCCGTCCAGGATAGGAGGGAGGCTTTGAAGCCATGACGCTAGTCGTGGTGGAGCCATCCTTGGGATACCTCCCTGGATGTTTCGGATTTCTAACCCCATGCCGTGATCCGGGTGGGGAACAGTGTCAGGTGGGCAGTTTGACTGGGGCGGTCGCCTCCTAAAATGTAACGGAGGCGCCCAAAGGTTCCCTCAGCATGGTCAGAAATCATGCGTAGAGCGTAAAGGCATAAGGGAGCTTGACTGTGAGACCAACAAGTCGAACAGGTACGAAAGTAGGGCTTAGTGATCCGGCCGTGGAGAGTGGAATTGCGGTCGCTCAACGGATAAAAGGTACTCCGGGGATAACAGGCTTATGATGCCCAAGAGTCCATATCGACGGCATCGTTTGGCACCTCGATGTCGGCTCAACGCATCCTGGGGCTGTAGTAGGTCCCAAGGGTTGGGCTGTTCGCCCATTAAAGCGTTACGCGAGCTGGGTTCAGAACGTCGTGAGACAGTTCGGTCCCTATCTGCTGTGATCGTTGGAGAATTGACAGGAGCTGCCCCTAGTACGAGAGGACCGGGGTGGACAGACCTCTGGTGTCCCAGTTGTCGTGCCAACGGCATCGCTGGATAGCTACGTCTGGATGGGATAACCGCTGAAAGCATCTAAGCGGGAAGCCCACCTGGAGATGAGTTCTCCCATCCCTTTAAGGGAGTAAGGGCCCTGGTAGACCACCAGGTTGATAGGCGCGATGTGGAAGTGCAGCAATGCATGCAGCTAACGCGTACTAATAGCCCGAGGTCTTATTTTTTGCTCGAACACCATTATCACTATGTAGTTCTCAGGGAGCGTGTGTCGTTGCCACGCTGTGCCTAACCGCTTTCCGGTGGTTATGGCGAGGGGGATCCACCTCTTCCCTTTCCGAACAGAGTCGTTAAGCCCCTCAGCGCCGATGGTACTTGGTGGGAAACTGCCTGGGAGAGTAGGACGCCGCCGGAATAAACTTCAAAAGCCACCCCGCAAGGGGTGGCTTTTGTCGTTGCCTGGTTTCGTGGTGGGGGGGCGGATGCCACAACCGCGCGGATGTGAGATCCGCCCCCCATCGCACAACCACGCTCGACGCACGGGTTGGGGGCGGACATCACATCCGCGCGGTTGTGGCATCCGCCCCCCACCACGAAATCGAGCCTGACGCCATCACGAAACCCCTCAGTTTTCCGTCAGTGGGGGCCGTCGTGATACCGCCACGAGCCTCTAGTGGGGCCTTGAGTGCGCCGCCTGGGTCCGGTCAGTCCCTGTCAGTCTGATATTTGACTTTATTAGCCTAATGATTAGAATCCGCGTATGAAACGAATTCTTCTGGCAGTGCTTGCGATTGCTGTTCTGATGGCAGTTGCCGTACCGGGGGCCTACGCGCAGACTCAGCGTGTAAGCATTGGCTGGTCAAACGGGAATGCCTGGGAGGACCAAGACTTTTCGGAAGACGCGTTCGGAGGTGATGCTTCTTCGATTCCCACTATTAAGGTCGTAGTCACACCAGCGCGAAAGAAACTGCGTGTCATGCTGGAATGGTTCGACGAGGAATGGGGTGAATGGGTGGCGACAGAAGCGGTTGTGAGGACGAATCGTCGAGGCCTTGCGCGCCTCAAGATCTTGCCATACAACTGCGTGATGGAAGGGTCAACGACACCCATATGGTGTAGTGGTGAATTCCAGTATCGGGTGAGGATACTGCCCCGGGGGTCATTCAAGGAGTGGTTTTCCGAGACAGTATTTTTTGGATATTACCCCAGTGGTACCAGCAGTGATAACGACGGCGCCGAAGAATAGGACTTCAAAGAGCCTTAAACAGGTCTTTTTGACGTTTCGTGATCGGGCCTGACCCCATCACCAAACCCCTCAGTTTTCCGTCAGTGTTGGCGTCGTGGGTGTGAGGAGTGGCGCGTTCGCCAGGCCGAACAAGAAGGGCCAGTTGCTCATATCCGCGGGCACTCCGAGACCGCTCGTCAGGTCATACCCCGGGCCAGCCGTGCAGCACTCGCCGTTGCCGAAGAGGTCGTTGCTGCCGCTCGTGATGTCCGTGAATGAGTTGGGGAACTGTGCAGCCAGCGCGTAGAGGTACGGTGTCATCAGGCCCATCGAGTTGCTGGCATTACCACCCGCGGTCATCTCGGCGTTGATACTCAGTGATGCAGCCGCAAGCACGGGCGTGGAAGCGCTTGTGCCCATAAATGCGGTCAAGCTACCCTGATAGGCCATCAGATAGCCAGGAGGTCCGCCAAGGAGCGCGAGGTCGGGCACGGTACGCATCGTCGAACTGCTCCCTGCTGCGGCGGGGAGTGCCCAACTGTTCTGCGAGTAGATCTGACTGATGCCGCCACCGGTGGCGGCGCCGAGGCACGGCCAATTCGGCTGCGTACCGATCGCTTGGAACCAGACTGCTTCGCCGGCACGCGTCGGCCCCGTCGGCCACGTCGTACCACCGACCGCTGTGACAGTCGGCAAGGATGCGGGCCACGATACCTCGGCGTCGCCTGTCGTGTTCGTCGCGCACCCTGAGGGTTGCGCAGTGCTCGCCCCCATGGAGCCCTGGTCGCCCGCCGAGACGTAGATGCCAGCATTCGCGGCCACCGCGGCGAAGGCATTCGTGAGCGTGCCGATCACTGCCATCGGTGTTGTCTTCTCGCTGGCTGCGACCCATGTAGCATCGGTGTACAACCACTGCTCAGGCAGTCCGTAACTGATCGTGACCGCTTGAAGATTCGGCAGTGCCTGAGCGGTATCCATCGCCTCGATCCAACCGGCCAGCGTGTTTGGCATGTTGATTACCACGATCGAGGTGTTTGCGGGTGCGAGTGCGGCCACCCATTGCGTATCAAAATCGACTTCTAGGCCAACAGTGGTCGCGGCACCAGCGAGATTGATGGCGCGAATGGTGATGCTCTCGGGGTTGGGAATCGTGTTGCAATTGTCGCGGGTCGCCAGCACATCGCCGATGTCGGGCAGCGTATTGATGGAGAGAACAGCGATTGTCTGTGGTGCGGTATTGGCGCTCTGAGCGAGCCCGGCAAAGCCGTACTGCGTGGCGATGCCAAGCGGTGTTGGTAGGCCGTGCGCAGAGTTCAGGCTGGCACACGTTGCGGGCCACGGCGCACTCGGGGTGATTGGGGTTGAGGGCGCTGATACGCCACTGGTCTTGAGGGGCGCGGTGACCGTTACGACGATGGTGTACGCCGTGCCATTAGTGAGTCCGGTTATCTGACACTGAATCGTGTCGGCAGGGGCGCGGCAGGACGCACCACCGGGTGTTGCGATGGCGGTGAAGCTGCCTGCCGAGACCGGTGCCCACTGGGCTGTGATGCTGGAATCGCCGTAGACACCCCAGACGTCACTCGGTGGCGTCAACGCGTTGCTCGTGGCTGGTACGGCCGCTGGCGGGGTGGGACGGACCGGCACAGGGGTTGGCTCGACGGTCGATGTCGCGATCGGAGTGACTATCGTCGGTGTCGCGATCGGAGTGCCTATCGCCTTTCGTGGTGGTGTAATCACGTGGTCGAGTCCGAATACGTACGCGACGGTGCCTCGAAGCGCCGTTGGGACGGTGGGGGCTTTCGTTGCTGCGCGATACTGGTAGCCCCACCGAGTTGTATAGCGTCCAACCGAACCGAGTCGGAAGAGTCGTGTGATTGCCTGCGTGGTGCCACGCACCCGAATGTGGGTGCGTGTGCGACCAACTCGAGTAGATAGACCATGCGTGGCCGCCCATGCCTTGACGGCCGCAATGTCTCTGGGTGTGGCACCGAAGCGTTGCTCGACTTCGCGCGGCGTTAGGCGAATCCCGATGTAGTTGCGGCCGTGGATGCGACGCAGGTAGTAGTCGAGGGCCTTCGAACGCGTATTGAGATCGAGATAGAGCGTGGTGCGTGTGTGCGGTGCAACCGGGCCAATTAGTGTCGCATCGAAGGCTGTGTGGTCGGCCCAGGCCGCGTGGCTACGAGCCTCCGCAGCACCGGCGAAGCTGAGAACGGCAAGCAGGGCAGCCATAGGCGCGATGACTGTTCGGCGAATGCGCATTCGCACTATGGT
>JBCKBR010000008.1:0-42975 GCA_038911065.1 Gaiellales bacterium
GTTGACGGTGAAGTTCACGGTCTGCTCGGACTTCTTGCCTGAGCCGGGCGGATATAGGTCGAACGTGATGTTGCCGGTGCCAGGCGTATCCGCACTGAAGACCCACCGTTCGACCGTCGGCGAGCCAATCGCTGCGTCAGCCGGCAGTGGCACGATCTCGTTCGACACCTGAACATACCCCATCGGAGGGGACGCCACCCAGGTGTATCCCGTGCTCGGATTAACGGGCAACTCGATCGTAAACGAATCGCCCGTCGCCACATCCACCGTCGTGTTCTGTTCGGTATAGATCGTTTTCCCCGTGGCTTCCGTTGTTGCCGCGGCAGTCGTAGTCGTCACTGTTGCGGTTGCCGTCTCCGTTGCAGTGACCGTGACAGGAACGGTCGTCGTGACATCCGGCGACGAGCCCCCACAGGCGGCACCCAGCGCCGCCGCGGTAACGAGGAGCGCCACAACCACAAGTCCTCGTTTGCGCACTCTCAACATAGGCGCAGTTTAACACCCCTACTCGGCGCGAACCAGGGTGCGGGACTACTACGCGTCGTTGTCGTCCTCGAGCACATCATCAGCATCGTCGCCGTCCTCGTCGGCACCCTCGAGCACATCATCAGCATCGTCGCCGTCATCCTCGTCGGCACCCTCGAGCGCATCAGCAGGCTCGTCGACACTCTCTGTGTTGGTTTCTGGCGCGGTCTCGGGCCCAACCGCCTCGTCCTCCGCGGTAATCGCTGCCCCCGCCTCGTCGAGTTCTTCTTCGGCCGGGACGATTGCGCACGAGGAAACCCGGTCTTCTTCGCCACGAATGCGTTGGATCCGGACACCAGAGGTGGAGCGACTCATCTCGCGTACCTCGCCAACAGACATGCGGGTCACGATGCCACTCGCGGTCGTCACGATCAGGTCTTCCTCACCCGTTACGCAATGTGCCGCCACGAGTGGACCGCGATCCGCTTCTGCCTTGGCTGCAATCGTGCGTACACCTTTGGCGCCTCGCCCGGTTTCGCGGTACTCGGAGATCGGCGTGCGCTTGCCGTAGCCGCCTTCTGTGATTACCAGCACAGAATCGTCGTCTTGAGGGACCCGTAGAGCGATTACCTCGTCGTCGCCGCGCAGGCGCATGCCGATCAGACCGGCGGTTGAGCGTCCCATCGAACGCACCTTCTGCTCGGAGAAGAGTGCGGCCTGCCCACCCTTGGAGATCATCAGAATGCGGTCCTCACCGTCGGTGAGGCGCACGTCGACAAGCTCGTCGCCTTCGCGCAGCTTGAGCGCGATGATTCCGTCGCTCTTGAGAATCGTGTTGTACGCCAAAAACTCCGTCTTCTTGACAATACCCTTGCGGGTGCCGAAAACGAGATACTTGCCTTCCGTATAGTCGCGCGTCTGGAAGGCGGCCATCACGCGCTCACCCTCACGCAGCGGCAACACGTTAACGAGCGCACGGCCCTTCGAGTCGCGTGTGCCGATTGGCAGCGTGTATGCCTTGGCGCGATAGACCTTGCCAAACGAGGTAAAGAACAGCACGTAGTCGTGCGTCGAAGCGGTGATTAGATGCTCGATCCAATCGTCTTCTTTGGTCTGCATGCCTCGTACTCCGACACCGCCACGGCGCTGCGCGCGATAGGTGTCGACGGGTAGCCGCTTGATATAGCCGCCGTTGGTGATGGTGATCACCATCTCCTCGTCGGCGATCAGTTCTTCCATGTCGATCTCGCCCTCGATGGCACTGATCTCGCTGCGTCGATCATCGGCATACTCGTCGCGGATCGCTTCCAGCTCTTCGATGATCACACCCGAGACGCGGCTCTCGTCCGCCAAGATGCTGCGCAGCTCGGCGATCTTGGCGGTCAGCTCTGCGTGCTCGGCACGAATTGCATCTTGCTCAAGCCCGGTCAGTCGGCCGAGTCGCAGATCGATGATGGCCTGCGCTTGCACTTCGGACATGCCGAATTCGGATTGGAGGTTTTGGCGCGCCTCTTCGGGATCCTTCGAGTTGCGGATTAGTTGGATCACCGCGTCGAGGTTGGTCAGTGCGATCAGGTACCCATCGAGTACGTGGCAGCGGCGCTCGGCGCGGTCGAGCTGGAACTTGGTGCGGCGGACGATCACGTCGCGCTGATGCGCAATGTAGTGCCGCAGCATGTCGTGCACGCCGAGCGTCCGGGGCACACCATCGACCAGCGAAACCATGTTGCAACCGAAGGTGTATTGCAGTTGTGTGTGCTTGTAGAGCTTGTTTAGGACGACCGTTGCGATGGCGCCCTTTTTGAGTTCGATGACGATGCGCATGCCCGCATCGGACGAATGATCTTTGACGTCGGAAACCTCGGGCACGACTTTCGCCACAGCTAGTTCGGCAATCTTGGCGATGACGCCATCGTCGCCGCCCTTTTTGACGATATATGGCAGTTCTGTCACGACAATTGCACTCTTGCCGTTCGGAAGCTCTTCGATGTCGGTCCGGGCCCGTAGGCGCACCTTGCCGCGGCCTGTCGCGTAGGCCGCGCGGATCCCGGCGTGTCCCATGATCACACCACCGGTCGGAAAGTCGGGGCCCGGCATGTGCTCCATTAGTGCCTCAAGGCTAATCTCGGGGTCTTGGATCATTGCGATCGTGGCGTTGATTGCCTCGCCAAGATTGTGCGGCGGAATGTTGGTTGCCATGCCCACGGCGATACCCGACGAGCCGTTGACGAGAAGGTTCGGGAAACGCGCCGGCAGGACCAGTGGTTGCTCGCGCGAGTTGTCGTAGTTCGGGCCGAAGTCGACCGTGTCCGCATCGATATCGCGGAGCATCTGTACGGCAATGCGCGACAATCGGCACTCCGTGTAGCGCATGGCGGCGGCAGAGAAGCCGTCGACGTTACCGAAGTTGCCTTGCCCATCGACCAGTACGGCGCGCGACGAGAATTTCTGCGCCATGCGCACCAAGGTGTCGTAGATTGCCTGGTCGCCGTGCGGATGGTACGTACCCATCGTCTCGCCGACGACTTTCGCGCATTTGACGTGCGGTCGCGATGGCTGCAATCCGAGCTCGTCCATCGCATAGAGCACGCGGCGGTGGACTGGCTTGAGTCCGTCACGGACGTCGGGCAGTGCCCGGCCAACGATGACGCTCATTGCATAATCGAGATACGACGTGCGCATCTCGTCGGCGAGCTCGCGCGGCTCGATGCGGCCCGCAAAATCGTCGATCGGGGTCTCGTTCTCAGACATCGATGCCCTGTACTTCACGTGCGTGAGATTCGATAAAGGCGCGCCGGTCCTCGACCTGGTCGCCCATCAATGTGATGAAGATGGCGTCGGCTTCGGCGGCGCTCTCCATCGTGACCTGCAGCAGCGTGCGGCTCTGTGGTGCCATCGCGGTCTCGCGTAGTTGCCCGGCATTCATCTCACCGAGGCCTTTGAAGCGGCTTATTTCGAGCCCTTCGCGACAGAGGTTGAGTACCTGTTGGCGAACACCGACGTAGTCTTCGGCCGGCATTTCCTTGCGGCCGTGCGCGATCACAAAGGGACCAACGCCGAGTGTTTCTTGCATGCGTTGACGCACGCGACGGAGGCCTTCGTAGTACGTACTGCGGAAGACCGAGAGGGGCAGTCCAATCGTCTCGACGGCACCCGTCTTGCGTTCAGTCCGCCGGATCAGCAGCGAATCGCCCTGGCTATCGTCGGCAACGACTTCGACTTCGTGTGTTTCGTCGTTCGCTCCACCCTGCTCGAACCAGGCGCCAACGGCCTCGCTGTCGAGGTCTGCGATCAGGAGCGCCGGTAGGCGTGCCAGGTCGGCGACTGCCGCACCATGTTCGCCGCGCAGGCGAATGAACATCTGTTCTTGTTCGCGCACACTGCGGACGATCTCGCGATAAAGATCCTCGGTCAATGCGATCGGCCCCTGTGCTCCGCTGAGCGTGATCTGCGAGAGCCGTTGCGCGATTGCGAAGTCTTCAACCTCGGAGTCCTTGCCGAGGTAGAGCTGCTCTTTGCCGATCCGCACGCGGTAGAGCGGCGGCTGGGCAATGTAGACGTACCCCGCATCGATCAGGCCGCGCATGTGACGGTAGAGGAAGGTCAGAATCAGCGTACGAATGTGGGCGCCATCAACGTCAGCGTCGGTCATCAGGACCAGCTTGTGGTAGCGCGCCTTCTCGATCTCCATACCTTCGCCGGTACCGACGCCCATGGCGGCGACCATTGCTTGGATTTCCGTATTTGCAAAGACTTTGTCGATGCGTGCTTTCTCGACATTGAGGATCTTGCCGCGCAGTGGCAGGATCGCCTGATACTCGCGGTCACGCGCGTCGACCGCCGTGCCGCCTGCGCTGTTGCCTTCGACCAGGTAGAGCTCGGATTTGGCTGGGTCGGTCGAGACGCAGTCGGTCAGCTTGCCGGGTAGGCCGCCGCTTCCGAAGGCGGTTTTGCGAGCGGCCTCGCGTGCCTTTCGTGCGGCGGTGCGGGCACGGGCGGCCATGATCACTTTGTTGGCAATTGCTTTTGCTTCGGCGGGGTGTTCTTCAAAAAACATTGCGAGCGCGCCGTTGACAGCCGAATCGACGATGCCGCGCACCGAGGGGTTGCCGAGTTTGGTTTTGGTCTGTCCTTCGAACTGTGGTTCGGGGAGACGGATCGAGATGACCGCGGCAAGTCCTTCGGCAACATCTTCGCCGGTCAGATTCTCGTCTTTCTCCTTGAGGAAGCCGGCGCTGCGTGCGTAGCTGTTAACAACGCGGGTGAGAGCGGTGCGGAAGCCAACAAGGTGGCTGCCGCCTTCGTGCGTGTTGATCGCGTTGGCAAACGAGAAGACGGACGGTTGGTAGGACTCGTTCCATTGCAGGGCGACGTCGACTTCGACTTCGCTTTCTTCGTCGCGGGTGCGGACTTCGGCGATTGATGGATGGACGGCTTCTCGTCCTTGGTTGAGGTAGCGCACGTACTCGCTAATGCCCCCCTCGTACAGCCACGTCTCACTGACACCTTCGCCGCGTAGGTCTTCGAGCGTGAAGGACACGCCGGCCGTTAGGAAGGCCATTTCGCGCATCCGCTGCCCGAGTATATCCGCGTCGAAGCGAATCTCCTCGAAAATCTCGATATCCGGTAGGAAGGTAATCGTGGTGCCTGTTGACCCTTCGTAGGCATCGCCTTTGGTGAGTGTGTTGAGTGGATCGCCGCGGCGATAGTCCTGGCTATAGACGAAACCGCCACGGCGCACTTCGACGTGGAGCTTTTCGGAGAGCGCATTGACAACAGAAACGCCGACGCCATGCAGGCCGCCCGACACCTTGTACCCCCCACCACCAAACTTGCCGCCGGCATGAAGCTTCGTCAGCACAACTTCGACCGCGGAGAGTCCTAGCTCGGGCATGATCTCGACGGGTATGCCCGCGCCATTGTCGCGGCAGGTCACGGAGCCGTCGGGGTTGAGCGAAATCGCGATCTCGTCGCAGCGCCCCGCAAGGGCTTCGTCGACACCGTTGTCAAGCACCTCCCAGACGAGGTGGTGCAGGCCGCGTGGGCCCGTCGTACCGATGTACATACCTGGACGCCGACGGACCGCCTCGAGGCCTTCTAGGACGGTGATATTGCTGGCGTCGTAGTTGTCGGTCAAGGGCTTCTTTCCGGGTCTTCACCGGTTGGTGAAGACACCCCGAATACTACCAGAGTAATCCCTCGGAAAGTGCAGTGTTTTACCGGCTTTAGGGGCGTGAGAGTGATTTTCCAATGGCGCGCTGCAGGGCTGCTTTGAGGCGCGGGTCGCTGACCTCTTCGACCATCGCGGCGGCGGCTGTCTGGGCGGCGGGGAGAATCGTCGTTGGCACCCGTTCGACGGGCTCAGGACGGCTATCTACCGGGCCGATTTCGACGCGCATCTCGGTCGGTCCAGTGCCCGCTAAGTGCTCGTTGAGTCGAGCCAAAATCGTGCGTTGCTCGAGCGTGATCGCGTGTACCCAACTAGCATCTGCCGCGTGCACGGTGAGCACGCCGGCGGCGGTCAGTCGCGCGGGTCGTGCAAAGCGCGCAAGCGACGCGCCGACCGCTGCATCCCAGACCTCCATCACACGCCGCACAGGTCCGAGGTCGGCCGGCACGGCTCCCCGAATGTCTCGACTAATGGCGGTGGGAAGACGCAACGCAGCGCGTGGATCGCGGGGCCGCCCTGTCACTTTTGGACCTCAAGCACGTGCACATCATCGGCGAGCTCGTCAACGCCATCCGCACCCGTCGCAGTCAACAACACCTGCCCGTGGCTCCGTGCTGTGGCAATCAAACGCTGGCGGCGATCCCGATCGAGTTCCGAGAGTACGTCGTCGAGTAGGAGCAATGGTCGCTCGCCGCGAGTCGCCGCCACGAGGGCGGCCTGCGCGAGCAGGAATGCCAATACCAATGTGCGCTGTTCGCCCTGCGATGCGCTGCGGCGCGCCTCGCGCTGGTCGAGCAACACGATCAGATCATCGAGGTGTGGACCGACACCGGTCGTCTGCCGTTCGCAATCTTGGCGTCGCCGAACCCGGAGTGCGGCAAGCAGGTCGGCGGCATCCCCGCTGAGTGATGGCGCGTACGCCAGCGTGGCAGTGCGTGGCGAACCGAGCAGCAACACGCGCTCCGTAAAGAGCGGTGCGAGGCGCTCAATCAGGCGTGCCCGCGCCTCAATCACCAGCGCTCCCGTTTCGGCCAACTGGTGGTCCCATGGGTCCAATTCGTCCTCAGTCCCTTCGCGACGGCGGATGCGGCGCAGCACCGCATTCCGTTGCTCCATCGCCTGGCGGTAGGCGCGTTCGTGCTCTTCGAAGCGCGGCCAGGCACGCTCGATTGCTTGGTCCATCGCGACACGTCGGATTGCCGGTCCCCGCTTGATCAGGTCGAGCATGTCTGGGATAAAGGTGATTGCCGCCCAGCGCTCGCGTAACACGCGCCCATCCACATCTGCTCCATCCAGTTCGATCTGCCGAGCGCCATTCGTCAGGCGCAGGCGGACCGTTGTGGGTGCTCCCCCCGCATCGCCCTCGAGGCGGACGCCCAATTCGTTGGCCCCCTCCTGGATCATGCGGCCGTCGGCAGTCGGGCGCAAACCGGTTCCACAGACCGCTAGATGGGCGGCTTCGAGGAGCGAGGTTTTTCCAGAGCCGTTTGGGCCAACGATCGCCGTGACCCCATCAACAGGCTGCAGCTCCGCGTGAGTGTGGCACCGAAAGGCCGCGACCCTCAGGCTGCGAATACGCATTCCGATCAGATACGGATCGGCATGATCACGTACCAAAACGTGCCGTCAACACTCTCGAGCAGGGCGGGCCGCAAGGCGGAGATTAGACCAAGCTTGACTTCGTCGCCTGGCACGCTTTCGATGCCATCGCGAAGAAATTCGTGGTTGAACCCGATCTCGATCGTCTCGCTACCGTCATACGCGACGGGAATCGACTCGGCACCTTCGGCGACATCAGCCGTGCGTGCCGAGAGACTCAACGTACCGGTCGAGAGTTCGACGCGCACTGGCGTGTTTTGCCGTACGACGATACCGACGCGGCGCACAACTTCGAGGAGCTCGTCCTTGGCAATCGTGATCGAGTGCTCGATACCTTCTGGTCGGAGCGCTGCGTAGTTTGGAAACTGCCCTTCAATGCGACGCACGCTGAGCCAGATACCATCGATACCGAATGTCACAAGTCCCTCACCAATCGAGACACTGAGTGGGTTCTTCGAGGAGCCCGCCAAACGCACGATTTCCTCCATCGCTTTAACGGGAATGATCGCTTCTACTGTTTCGGGCGGCGCCTTCGTGAGTGGTGCTTCGGCAACGGCGAGACGATACGAATCGGTTGCGGCCATCACCAGACGTTCGTGTTCGAAACGTACGAGGGCTCCGGTCAGTACGGGTCGGCTCTCATCGCGTGAGGCGGCGCGTTTGACGCGGCCAACAACATCCGCAAACGTGGCGCAATCTGTCTCGAAGAGGTGTTCGTGGTCGATCTCTGGCAGCTGTGGAAACTCGTCTACCGCAAGACCATAGAGGGTGTAGGTGGAGGAGCCTGCTGTGACTACTACGCGCCCATCGTCGCCAGCGGACAATTCAACATATTCGCCATTGAGGGCCCGAATCAACTCGGGTGTGATCTTCGCTGGGAGCAACACCGCGCCGGGTTCGATGACGTCTGCGTCAAGTGGCACCCGCAACGTCATCTCGAGATCAGTGGCAGCGAGCTCGACAGGTGTTTCGCCACTGGTTGCGGTCAACCGCACATGCGAAGCGCTCTGAAGATTGGCGCGCGTTGAAGCCGCACGTGCGGCTTGCGCTAGACGATCAGCAAGGTGCTCTCGATTACAACGAATCTTCATGCTAGGGCTTTCATGGTGGTAGTGATTATAAGAACCTTAATCTCTTCGTCGTCACCATAGGGGTTGGGGATGTGGGGGATAACTTGGTCAAACCGTGATCTACGTTGATAAAGCGGCGGTGTGACGCTGTGGATGATATGTGGAGCGTTCGTTGTGTTGTCCCCAGCGCTCACTTGTCGCTGCGCAGGTGCGGACAAAGTTGGGGAGTGTTCCCCCGTTAGCGCACAGGCTATCCGATAGCTGTCCCTTGGGTTATCCCCAGCAAATACCATTAGCCGAGCCGTCGAATCGTGGCGGTAAGTTCCTGCACTAAATTATAAAGAGAACGATCTTCCTTTATACGTTTAGCGATCTTATTGTGCCCGTAGTGGATTGTGGTGTGATCGCGACCACCAAACAGCTTGCCGATACGCGGCAATGACAGGTCGGTCAATTCTCGGCTGAGGTACATCGCGATCTGGCGTGGAAACACGACGGTCTGCGTGCGACGTTCGGAGCGGAGGTCCTCAACGGACAGCGAGAAATACTCACCTACAACACGCTGCACACTCTCGACGGTAACGGGGCGAGAGTCCTCGGGATATTGCGAGCTGAGGATGTCGCGAACCAACTCCACCGTCAAGGGCTCGTCGTTGAGGGTGGCGAATGCGACACCACGGGTTAGCGCACCTTCTAATTCGCGAATGTTGGTTTGTACGCGCATCGCGATTGCGGCCAGTACTTCAGGATCGTCGATCGGGATGCCGTCGCGCGATACCTTCTTGCGCAATATCGCTATCCGCGTTTCGAGATCGGGTGGTTGCACATCTGTCATCAGCCCCCACTCGAAACGCGAACGCAGCCGATCTTCGAGGCGCGTGATTTCGCGGGGTGGTCGGTCCGATGCCAAAACGATTTGGCTGCCGCCTTCGTGCAGAGTGTTAAAGGTGTGGAAGAACTCCTCTTGGATTCCTTCACGCCCCGACAAGAACTGGATGTCGTCAACGAGGAGCACGTTATAGGTGCGGTAGCGGCTCTTAAATTGCTCAATGCGCTTCTCGCGAAGCGCCTCAATAAAGTCGTTAGTGAAGGCCTCGCAGGTGACGTAGCACGCCGTCAGATGAGGAGTTGCCGTCGTCACGTAGTGCGCGATCGAATGCAGTAAATGCGTCTTGCCGAGCCCCGTCGAACCGTGGATAAAGAGTGGGTTGTACGCCTGGCTTGGTGCCTCTGCCACCGCTAGTGCCGCAGCGTGGGCGAAGCGGTTCGACGGCCCAATCACAAAGCTGTCGAACGTGGCGTTGTGATTGAGGAGGACACGGCGAGGTGTTCGCTCGTGGGTTGGTGGGACGATATCTGTAGTGTGGGTTGGTGGGGTAGTAGCCACACAAGGGGAGGCCACCACTGCCGACGCTGTGTCGGGCGCTGCAGCTTGGCTGGGTTGACTCCCGACGACGATCGACACGGTCAGCGGCGCACCATTGGCTGTGGCGGCTGCCGTCTGTACAAGGTCCATGAAATGGCCAGAAATCCAGGCGCGCACGAACTCGTTGGGCACCTCCAGTTCGAGCGCATCGGGTGTTAACTGACGCGCACTAGCGCGACCAAACCAGGCGGAGTAGGTTGGTCCTGCAAGCGTCTGTTGCAGTTCGTGGGCGACTGCGTTCCAGAGCTGATCTGCAGTCGGATGCGGGGGTACAATTGTCATCGGCCGAGTCGCGAAGGTAGCAAAGATGGTGGGGTCCAGGGAACCACACACGTGCCTTTGATCTACGCAGTTTGCGGGAAAAACAAACGGCTCACAGGGTTATCCACAGGCTTGTCCACAGATGGGGACAAGTCTAGGTGGGCCCGCGAACCGGATTTTTGTGCGGTTGTCGTTTGCCGCCTACCCCCTGCCACCGGTATGCTGCGGGTTCCCCGGAGACCGGATCGATCATGAAGCGCACGTACCAGCCAAATGTCCGCAAGCGAGCCAAGGTCCATGGCTTTCGTAAGCGCATGTCGACGCGCGCCGGCCAAGCCGTCGTTCGCCGACGCCGCGCCCGCGGGCGCAAACGACTCTCGGCGTAGGGGTTCGATGTCGAACAGTGGGCCGCAGGGACGAGGACGCCTGACGCGCTCTGCCGAGTTCGATGCGGTCTACCGCCGCGGCCGTTCGGCTGCGAGCCGACACCTCGTCGCCTACGCGTTCCCGACCGAGCAGCAAGAGACTCGCTTGGGCATTGCGGTCTCTCGCAAAGTCGGTGGAGCTGTTGTCCGCAACAAACTGAAGCGCCAACTGCGCGAAGCCTTCGCTGCGATGGTGGTACAACCGGTTGCGATGGACATCGTCCTAGTTGCGCGACCCGGACTCGATAACGCCGTTGAGACGCAGGGGTATTCTTGGTTGGTGGACGAGGTTGCGGGTCTGATTGAGCGCAGTGTTGGATCGGTGGCGGCATGATTGGCACGCTCGTACATGGTTTCTATGCGCATGTTCTGCGACCACTCTGGCCCGGTGGCGCGCCGGCTACGCGCAATTGTCGCTTCGAGCCCACCTGCTCACGCTACGCGCTGGATGCCGTGCGTGTCCGCGGTCCCCTAGTAGGACCAGTTTTGGTGGTATGGCGCCTGCTTCGCTGTAACCCATGGAATGATGGCGGCGTCGATCCGGTTCAGGACAAGCACTAATGGATACCCTCTACTCCCTGCTCGATCCGATCGTCCTACCGCTGACGTGGCTGCTCGAGGCGATCCACACGACGCTGGGGATTAGCTGGGGCTGGTCGATCGTCGTACTGACGATTCTGGTGCGGATCGCGATGATCCCATTGACGGTCAAGCAACAACAGTCATTCCGCTCCATGCAGGCCTTGCAACCAGAAATCAAAAAGCTGCAGGCGAAGTACAAGGACAACCGCCAAAAACTCAATGAAGAGACGATGCTCTTCTACAAGGAAAACAAGGTCAATCCCTTTGGTTCGTGTCTGCCACTGCTCGTGCAATTACCGATTTTCTTTGCGCTCTATGTGCTCTTGGTTGACCTCTCCCAAGAGATTCAACAGGGCGACGACATCTCAATGCTGTGGGGCTGGATTCCGAACATCACGGAATCGCTCAGCGATCTCCCAGCGATGACGCTGTGGCCGCTGATGATCCTCTATGTGGTATCGCAGATGGGGTCGACAATCCTGATGCCGACCTCCGTTGATCCCAAGCAAAAGTACATCTTCATTTTTCTTCCCGTGGTGTTCGCCTACTTCATCGTCAAGCCACCCTTTGGAGCAGCAATCTTTCCGGCCGGTCTGCTGGTCTACTGGATCACGACCAACCTTTGGACGTGTGGGCAAGCGGCCGTGATTCGCGTCTGGTTCCCACCACCGCTGCCACCATCGGCCCAGGTAGAGGGAGCGGCGGCGGGCAAAAAGTCGAGCGGTGGGTTGATGGCCCGGCTTGGCCTTGGCGGCGCACCATCGACGCAAATGCCTAAAGCAAAGAAGCCAAAAAGTAAGCCCCCGCGCAGTCAGAGCCCACTTGTCGGGACTGAATCTGAGACGAAGACGCCACCCCCGCCACCAAAAAACCGTGCTCAGCGCCAAAAGCGCCCGACGAAGCCCCCGAACAGGCCTGCACGTGGCGGTCCGAAGGGCAGCTGATGGCGACCGACCACAGCTCGGCTGAAGGCACGGGAGAGACGGTCGGCGAGGCGCGTTGGGCAGCGACGCGCGAGCTCGAACGCCGTTTTCCCGGTCTCGACAAAGAGGCGATCAATTTTCAGGTGCTCTCGGAGGGCGAGCGCGGGCTGATGGGTGTGGGCCGCGAGCCCGCTCGAGTGCTAGCCGAATTGACGACGATCCCAGCTGGGGAAAGTGTTCCCGTGACTCTTGCCACGAGTGGCAAGGAGCGCGATGAACGGCGCTCGCGCCCACGTCCTCGCAGCAGTGCTCCCGCCTTGCCTGTCGCCGAAGGACCATTGGCGGAGCGGGTTGCGGAGGTACTCGGCGCGATTTGTGATGGCATCGGGATTGAGGCAGCGGTGGTGGTCGGCCAAGGCCCGAAGGGTTTGATTGCGACCGTCGAAGGCGATGACCTTGGCCTCCTGATCGGCAAGCACGGGCATACGATTGATGCGGTGCAGTACCTCGTCAATGCCATGGTGCTGCGGGGCCAGGAGGATGCGATACCGATCGTCGTGGATGCGCAGGACTACCGCCGTCGCCGCGAGATTGTCTTGCGCGATACGGCGGAGCGTGCGACGCAGCAGGTCATTACGAGTGGCCAACCGGTCTCGCTCGAACCGATGTCAAGCGCGGAGCGCAAGATCGTACATCTGGTTTTGCAGGATCATCCGGCGGTTGTGACCGAGTCTGGCGGCCGTGAGCCGCAGCGGTGCGTGGTTGTGCGCCCGCGCGACGCCGACGGCTAAGCGTTTCACGTGAAACGCGAACCACAGACAGGACTGTTTCACGTGAAACGCCGGCCGCGGGAGATCTGTTGATGCCTGGCGCACTTGAGCGCTTCCTCGATCTCGTCGCTGAAGCGCCGCAGCGGCTGGTGGCAAACACCAGCCACGAGGCGCTCGCCGCGCATGTCACTGATGCGTATAACAGCTTGCCATTGTTGGAAGGCGAAACGGGGCCACTGCTTGACGTGGGGACAGGTGCTGGCTTCCCTGGCGTTCCACTCTTACTCGCGCGGCCGGACTTACACGGCACGTTGCTCGACAGCCGCGAACGCAGGTGTGCACACCTGCGAGAGGCAATTGCGGTCACGGGCATGACGGAACGCGTTGAGGTCGTCCATCTACGGGCCGAAGATTACGCGCGGGGCGTCGGTCGCGAGGCGTACGGCATTGTGGTCGCTCGTGCGCTGGCGCCACCACCGGTTGCGATCGAACTATGCCTGCCATTTCTTCGGAGAGGCGGCATTTTTGTGCTTCACGCGGGCGCTGTTGTTGCTGAGGATCTGGCGGTAGCTGCCGAGGCATTGGGGGGAACGGTCGAACAGATCGTCCCGGTCGCCGGGTTTGACCAGCGTTCGCAGGTTGTTGTACGCAAGCTCGGCGTCACGCCGGAGGTGTATCCGCGGCGCGTCGGTGCGGCTACGCGGCAGCCACTCGTCCGCCATGCGGACTAGCCTGCGCGTATGTCTCGTATTTACGCATTGGCCAATCAGAAGGGCGGCGTCGGCAAAACGACGACGGCAGTCAATGTTGCCGCTTGCCTCGCCGAGGCTGGAGCTCGGGTCCTGCTCGTCGATCTCGACCCGCAGGCAAATGCCACCACAGGGCTCGGGCATCGGCCGGTCCGCGGTCGTTCCACCTATGAGGTATTGCACGGCGTGCCAATCGCCGACATCGTGATCCCATCAGGGATCCCCAACCTCGATCTCGCACCATCGCACCCTGATTTGGCTGCGGCGGCTGTCGAGTTGCCAAATCGCGAGGATCGCGAGCAGCTGCTGGGCAATGCGCTAGCTGAGGTCGACGACCGCTATCCCTTTGTGCTTGTCGATTGCCCGCCCGCGCTTGGGTTGCTGACTGTCAACGCGCTTGCAGCCGCCAATCGCCTGATCGTGCCGGTGCAGTGTGAGTACTACGCGCTTGAGGGCCTGGCGCAGTTACTCGAAACGGTCGAGCTGGTGCGGGCGCGTATCAATCCGCAGCTGCAACTGTCGGGCCTTTTGTTGACCATGCACGATGGGCGAACCCGATTGAGTCAAGACGTTGCCAGCGAGGTGCGCGAGCATTTTGGAGACAAGGTCTTCGACAGCGTGATTCCCCGTTCGGTGCGTCTGGCCGAAGCGCCCTCGCACGGACGACCGATTTCTCAGTTCGATCCTCGCTCGGCAGGTGCCGATGCGTATTACCGACTTGCTCTGGAGGTGGTTGAGCGTGGCTAGGCCCAGTGGACTCGGACGCGGACTGTCCGCGCTGCTCGACCCGGCGGGTGGCGAGCCAACGCTTGTCACTCTGCCCGTCGGACAGATACAACCCAACCCGCGCCAACCGCGGCGCAGTTTTGATCAAGAGGCGCTCGATGATCTCGCGCGCTCCATTACGCAAGACGGAATTTTGCAGCCGATTCTCGTGCGCTCGGCCCCGGCCGGGCACTACGAGATCATCGCCGGTGAGCGCCGCTGGCGGGCAGCGCAGTTGGCCGGCTTGACGACAATCCCGGCGATTGTTCGGCGCGTCGACGAACGCCAGACGCTGATTCTCGCGCTGGTCGAGAACGTCGTGCGGGAGGATCTCAATGCAGTGGAGGCGGCCCGTGGCTATGCGGCACTGGTCGACGAGTTGGATCTGACGCCAACGGAAGTGGCAGAGAAGGTGGGGCGGAGTCGCCCGGCGATCGCCAACGCGCTCCGGCTCCTGGACCTCCCCGACGACGTGCTCGAGGCGATCATGCGCGGCGAGCTGAGCGAAGGTCACGGGCGGGCGATCTTGCAAGAGACCGACCATGATCGGCGCCGAGCCTTTGCTAAACGGGCGATCGACGAAGGGCTGTCTGTGCGTCAGGTTGAAGCACTGACGCGGAGTGGTGTTGCGGCCAAACGTGCACCAAAGAAGGGCAGTACGCCCGGCTGGTTCGACCACGACCTCGCTGCGGCGGCGACCGACGCCTGCTTCCGCGCGCTCGGCATGGTTGGTCGCGTAACGCCAACGAAAGATGGGGCGCATCTGGAGATTCGCATCCGATCGCAGGAACAACTCGCCGATCTGGTTGCTCGTCTCGAGCAGATGGACGGTGGCGCCCTGCACGACCGCGCAGCCTAGTTTGTGCGGAGTGTTACAAATGTACTGCCGGCGCAATTTCCTCCGGATAACGCCAAGGAGATTCGTACCCGACCGCGCTAGTTTGTGCGGATTGCCGCAAGTGCTCTGCCGTAGCAATTAATTCCCTTGGGTTGTGGCGTCCGCCCCCATCACGAAACCCCACCCACCCGCGCAGCGCAAGCATGGTCTTGGGTAGGCTTACGGCGTCGGGCGATTAGCTCAGTCGGTTAGAGCGCCTCTCTGATAAGGAGGAGGTCCCTGGTTCGAATCCAGGATCGCCCATCCGGGCCACGACACCCATGGCAAGTGCTGCAGAAACCCCGGACGATCCGCCAGACTCCTGCACATGACTGACTTCCCCATTGTCGCGATCACCGGCATCGGCATCGTCGGCCCGACTGGCAATGGCCATCCGGCGTTGTGGTCGTCGCTGATGGAGCACCGCTCCGGTGTGATCCGTTTGGAGGGGGAGCAATACGACGGTCTGCCCGCGCGACATGCTGCACCGATTGCCGACTTTGACCTCTCGCCCTACATCAACAAGCGCGCCGCCCGGCGCATGGGCCGTTTTGCGCAGTTTGCACTCGTCGCAGCCGACCTCGCGGTTGCCGACGCCGGGCTGTCTGATGTGTCTGGCCCGCGCACCGCGATCACGATCCACACGGGCGCAGGCGGTATTCCTGAAGGCGATGCCGAGGTGCTCAAGCGCGCGGACAATCCAGGGCGCATGGGCCCGCTCTATGTGCCGCTAGTCTCGGGCAACATGGCCGCCGCCAATGCCGCGATCAAGTTTGGTGTAACCGGACCGGTTACGGCTGGCGTGGGTGCCTGCGCCGCGGGTACGATCGCCGTGGCGGAGGGCTTCCACACCCTGCGCCGGGGCGACGCCGACGTCGTACTGGCGGGCGCGAGCGACGCGGCCCTGACGCCATATTTGATGTCGAGCCTCGCCAACGCGGGCGCACTCTCGACGGCGGAGGGGGACCCGGCCACGCTGTCGCGCCCCTTCGACATTGCCCGCACGGGGTTTATCCCGGCCGAAGGCGCGGCCATGCTGGTGTTGGAATCACTCGAGCATGCAACCGCCCGAGGCGCGCGCGTCTACGCGACAATCCAAAGCGTTGCACTGTCGTGCGATGCGTATCACGTGACTGCTCCGGACCCGAATGGTGCTGGCGCCGAGTTGGCCTTGCGTGGCGCGCTCGAGCGATCGGGGATGACGGCCAACCAGATTGGCTGCGTGGTCGCGCACGGCACGGGCACGCAACTTAATGATGTCAGTGAGGCCGCGGCGGTTGGCCGAGTATTGGGCGTGGGCGCATCGTCGCCGCCCGTTACCGCGCCCAAGGCCGTCCTCGGCCATGGGCTCGGTGCTGCAGGCGCATTCAGCGCGGCAATCGGCGCGCTGATTGCGTATCACGGCGCGATTCCATCCGTCATGAACCTTGATCATCCCGACCCCGCCTGCGCTGTCAATCTCGTGCGCGGCGCGCCCGCTCAGTTGGAGCAACCCGGCGTGATCGTCAACGCCTTTGGTTTTGGCGGTCAGAACGCTGTGCTCGCCTTGCGCCGCAACTAGTCTGGACCGACACGACGCCCGATAGACTAAGAGCGATGCAAGAAATGGTTGTCTATGGCGTGTCCTTCGACATGATTGGCAAACAGCCGATTGTGTTGCTCAAAGCGATCTTGACGAATCGTTTTCTCCCGATCTGGATCGGCCATCCCGAGGCTGCCGCGATTCTGGCTCGGCTCCAGGACTCTGAGACGCCGCGCCCAATGACGCACGATCTGTTTGCGACCGTACTCAATGAGATGGGCGCGGAGGTCACCAAAATCTCTGTCGTCGAAATGCGGGATAGCACCTTTTACGCGAAGATCACGATCAAGCGCGATGGTGAAGAGGTCGAGTTCGACGCTCGGCCGAGTGACGCAATCGCCCTCGCACTGCGCGCCAAGGCGCCAATCTTCGCAGCCGACGAGGTGATCGAAGCGAGCGCGATCCAGATGGAACACGAAGACGACCAGTCGGCAACAGCCGATCCTGAGCGACTGGTTGAGGACTTCAAGCAATTCCTTGAGGATGTTCGTCCCGAACAATTTGGGACCGACGACTAGCTGTTCCGGCTGCTTCGCTGTGAGGATCTCGTGATGGTGCACAAAAGGACCCGGGTCCTTTTGTGCACCACCACGAAACCCTTAACGATCCACAACCGCCTGGCTCGGCGGTCGTTGCCGTTAGGCCTCGCGGAGGCGAGCGACTTCGCGCAGGGTCGAGTCGATGATGCCGCGCCACAACACGGTCACCTCAGCGTTCGACAGCGGACCCTTGTTACAGCGCTGCAAGTACTGGGTCAGCCAGTCCTCGCGTATCGGGTCGACGGCGTCATAGCCCCGCTCGGCCTTATAGGCATGGAGCTTGCTGACGGTCGTGATGCGCTTGTTGAGCGCTTCGAGAATCGTCAGATCGGTATCTGTGATCTGGTTGCGGAATTGCTCGACGATCGGATCGGACGACTGGTCGCTCACGTGCACTCCTACTGCGTAGACGGGCGGAGCATACGAGAACCCGGCTTACGCTGCTGCCAGCAGCAGTGCGAGGAAGGCCAGCGCGTTGTTGCCAGCATGGACGGCAACGCCAGGCCAGATCGACGCGGTGCGTAGTCGCAAGACGCCCAGAATCAGTCCGAGGGCAAACAGGGCCGGGAAGGTATTCGGTTGGAAATGTGCGAGCCCGAACACGCCAGCCGACCCGACAACCGCCGCTGCGACGCCCCAGCGCTGGTCGAGATGGCCATAGAGCAGGCCGCGGAAGTAGAGCTCCTCCGTCAACGCAGCACCCACAATTACCGTGAATCCGCTGAGCACTACGGCGACAAAACTTGTGGTTGTCCCCGGAAACGGCCCCGGGTCGAGCTGCTGGCCGGCCGAGCCATGGAAGATTGGTTCGAGCAGGGCCGACACGGCGATACCGACCACCAAGGCCAGCCCACCGAGGCCGATGGCACGCAACAAGCGGGTGCGGCGCACCGCCAAGACGATGCGTGGGTTGCCAAGCCGACGAGCGACGAACAGACTCGTCAGGCCGAAAACGATGTACGCGGCCAACAGCAGTAGTGCGTGGGGAAGGCTGTAAAACGAGGCGTTCGGCGGCGCGTCTGTGCTTCGCGCGAGGATACTGGCGCCAATCGCGACGAAAGCAAACTGGGCAATAAGGGGCAGCGCGATCAGCGCCCAGACGCGGACCCCATGCCGCGGTTCCAGCGTGCTCATTCGGTCGTGACGGATGCGGCTCGGAGATCATCCGCCAGTGCCTGGAGTGCTGCAGGCAAGGTGGCGTCGATCGGATAGGCGGTCTCCGGCACGGGAATCACGCGCCCCGCCACGATCGCCGGGATGCGGGCGAACTCGGGGAACTTTTGGAGCGTCGCAAAGCGACTACCACCCGGTTGGAGTGATACCCAGGCAGCAATATTGAGTTGCGCCAAAGCGGCAACAGTGAGGGTCTGATCGGTGGAGACGACGTTGCTACCGCCGGCTGCGGTGACTGCTTCGCCGACAGGACTCAACGGTCCGAAGGCCCGCAAACCCTGACCTTCAATCAGGACACGCACCGATTCCTGGTTGGCGACGCGGTTGGCCAAGGCTGCCAGCCCGGCCGCCACGGTCCCTGCAATGCGAGCAGCCTCAGGACCCTTGCCGACAGCCAAGCCAAGCTGGGTAATCGCCGTTGGTGCGATCGTCAGAGGACGAGCGCCATACCGGAACACCGGCACCGGGGACACCGTTTGGATCGTCGCCAGCGTGGCATCGTCGATGCCGAGCGGGACGATGATCAGGGCAGTGGTTGGATCGGCAGCGTCGCTACCGATCGACGCGGTGGTTGCCACGATCGTGCGGTCGGCGAGGCCGACGTCACGAAGAATCGCCGTCGCGCCAGGATCGAGCGAGACAATCCGTGTGGGGGGCGTCGCAAGCGATACCGCAGCACCTGCTGCATCGATTGCGTGGCTGGGGAAGCGGGCACTGCTGGTTGTTGGCTCCGCCTTGACACCACACCCAGCAACAGTGAGGGCCGCCAGGGCGATGGCGGCAAGAGACCAGAGACGGCGCACGCCCCGCATCGTACCTTTGAGGCGGGGGAGGACAGGGGTACGGACTGACGAAAAGGCTCAGTTGTATGCTTTTTATTGCGCGCCAGCCAGCAAACGTGAGCCGCCGCCCAGGCGTCGTCACGAGCCAGCGAGCGGGTGATAGCGTGCGAGCCATGGCGTCTCTTGACCAATCGGCTGCTTGGGTCTGTCGGGGAAGACGCGATGCCTGAGGGTGTCGGTAAGGGTGTCAAGCGGCGCCGGCGCGGTAGTGCGCAGCGCAAACGCACGGGGCGCCGAGGGGCGTTTGTAACGGTCTTTGTGCTGCTGACGATGGTGACAGTGCTTGCCGCGGGTTTCTTGTTGTTTGGTGCCGCACGCTACTTTGGCGACCTGCCAACGCTGGATGCGATCAAGGCGCGAGAGATTGGAGCGAATAGTTCGGTCTTCGATAGTGAAGGCACGAGCCTGGGGGTTCTCGCTAATGATGAGAATCGCCAGCCCGTGGCGACCAGTGCGATCTCGCCATGGATGAAAAAGGCTACGGTGGCGATCGAGGATCGGCGTTTTTATCAGCATGGCGGCGTCGACCCGCAAGGGATCGCACGCGCGCTCGTCAGCAATCTGTCTGCGGGGCGAGTCGTGCAGGGCGGCTCGACCCTCACCCAACAACTGATCTCGCAGATCTACATCGCGAAGCAGCGCACGCTTGATCGCAAAGTCCGAGAGGCACTCCTTGCTGTCCAGCTTGAGGATCGCTTCTCGAAAGACGAGATCTTGACGGCCTATCTCAACACGGTGTTTTACGGCAACAACGCCTATGGCATCGAGGCAGCCGCACAGACGTATTTTGCCAAGGCAGCGAATGACTTGACGCTGACCGAGGCGGCCTTGCTGGCTGGTTTGCCACAACTGCCAAGTCAGTACGATCCATACAAAAATCCAGAGGCCGCCCTCGCTCGCCGGACACAGGTCTTGGAGGCCCTCTATGACACGGGCAAGATCAGCGCGGTACAGCGGCAACGCGCAGCGGCAACACCACTCAAGCTCAAGCGTGGCAAGGTTTATGGGGCCGTCAAGGAGAGCTTCTTTGTGCGCTACGTCGCCAACGAGCTCGCGCAGGAACCCGACTTTGGCGAGGCGGCGGTGAGGGCCGGCGGACTGCAGATTCGGACGACGCTCAACGCGGCGCTGCAGCGAAAAGCCCGCCGAGCGATGTTCGAAGTCTTGCCAACGCCTGGCGACCCAGCTGCGGCAATCGTCGCGATCCGACCGAGGACGGGCGAGATCGTGGCAATGGCGTCGACCCGCTACTTCCGTACCGACCAGTTCGACCTGGCCTCGCAGGGCCGGCGGCAGCCAGGCTCCACCTTTAAGCCGTTTACCTTGGCGGCGGCGATCGAGCAAGGCATCGACCCGGCGGCGACGACGTACATGTCGGCCCCGTTTTCTTGGCAGCCAGACGCGAACTCACCGATCTGGAATGTGGCGACAGCAGGTGACAAGTATGCCGGGCCGGTCACACTCGAGAACGCGACGCTTGCCTCGGACAACACGGTCTTTGCCCAACTTGCGATCGATGTGGGGCCAACGAACATCGTCGATATGGCACGGCGGCTTGGAATACGAAGCTCGCCACTCGAAGCCGTGCCGTCCATCACGCTCGGCGCCAATGGGGTGTCGCCGCTCGAAATGACGTCGGCCTATGCGACGCTGGCCGCGGGCGGCATCTATCGCCCGCCGACCGCGATTACCTCGGTTGAGGATGCAGAAGGGCAACAGTTGCTGGGGAAGCGCTCGCGGGGCGTACGCGTGATCGAGGATGGCGTGGCGGCAGAGGTGACCCGCATCCTCGGCGAAAACATGTACTCGGGTACGGGTACGGGCGCGCGCATGACCGATAATCGTCCGGAAGCCGGCAAGACGGGAACGACCGACAACTATACGGATGCGTGGTTCTGCGGTTATACGCCAACTCTGGCGACCTGCGTGTGGATTGGCTATCCCGACGAGACGAAGTCGCTCTACAACGTCGAGGGAGTCGGTGCCGTCTCTGGGCCAACGCTGCCTGCGGACATCTGGCGCATCTTTATGGATGCTGCGCTTGCAGGCACGCCACCCGTCGAGTTTCCTGCGCCCAGAGCGCCACTGGCGTGGACCATGTTCACCTCGCAATTCGAGGGTCGCGTCGCCTCATCGATCAGCGTCCCCGATCTGACGCTGACAATGCCACCCCCACCACAGACAACGGTGACCGTGCCAGGCGCCACGATCCCGGCGCCGACAACCATTCCGACCACCACAGCACCTGGGGCAACGAGCGTCGCGCTGCCGTAGCGACGTGGTTGGCGCTACGGCAGCGCTGGCAACGAATCTCGGCCTTGACCTGCTGCTGGGCGGCTTCGCGGCGGGAATGATCGTGCGCCTTGCGGTGCGCGGCAAGGAGCTGTCGGTTTTGGAGTCGAAGTTGATTGGGGTCGGCTATGGCTTTCTGATTCCGTTCTTTTTCATCTACAGCGGCACGAACTTCGGTCTCGACGCGCTTGTCGGCAGTACGGCTGGGATGCTCAAACTGCCGATCTTCGTCCCAGCGGAAGCGAACACAGAAGCGGCCGAGGTGATGAAGGGCCGCATTCACGTAGGTCTCTATACCAGGAGGGAGAAGGATCTCCAGTTCGAGCGCCCGGATGATGTTCCAGCGAGAGCGTGGCGAGTTGGGGTGAGCGTTCGATCGACCCGGCCGTCAGTCTTTCACCGGCACGGTCAGCACCGTGACCGGACAGCCCGCGGTGTCGGGATTCAACGGCTCGAACCCGGTCAGGCGGGCCGTCGGGGCGATCTCGGAGAGCACCCCGCGGATGATGCCTTTGTGCATTGTGCACACCACCGCAGGATTCTCACGAACGGCCTCTGCGTACGGGCAGGTCATCAGCCGGTAGCGGACAAAGTCGCCGTCGTCCGTGCGCTCAGGGTCGAACCCGAGCGCCTCGAGCGCATGATCGAGCTTTTCCAGCGGTGCATCACCCGTGAGATGCGTCAGCTGACGGGCGAGCTCAACGCCCATCTCGGCGCCCGCGTTCTCGACCTCGCGCAGCCTCGCCGGGGTTGCCGGGATGGCGCGCGCCAGAGAGCGGGCGACCGACCAGCCCGTGTGGGGACGGTCGGCCTCGGCGATTGCCCGTGGGGTGACCCGCCACAGCTCACGAGGTCGCCCGATGCCCTCACGTGACAGCTCGCGCGCAACGAGCCCGCTGCCCTCTAGGCGATGCAACTGGAGGCGCACGCTGTTCGGATGCATGTCGAGACGGCTAGCGATCGTGGCGGTGTCGAGGGCGTCGGGAGCGTCACGGAGCAGCGCCACGACGCGCTCCTCTGTCCGCGCCTTCCGCGCCTGTTGCGGTGTTCGACGGGAACTCATCTGTGGGACTTTACACCAATCCGGTGTTTTTACATATCATGTGTGCAAACGGGGGTTGAACGTGTTACGGTAACGCCGCGATGAGCAACCATAACCCGGCTCCAGACGCCCCTCCCGTCCTCCCCGCCCTCCGCCAACTGAGGCGCGTGGATGGCGCCGCGATCGCCGACCTCGACGGAGCGGCCTGGCGCACAGAATCGAGCCAGTCGCGCACATGGGAGCAGCTCTACCGTGACCGCTGGCAGCACGACAAGGTCGTGCGCACCACCCACGGCGTGAACTGCACCGGCTCCTGCTCATGGAAGGTGTACGTCAAGGACGGTCTCGTCACGTGGGAAACCCAGCAGACTGACTACCCGTCCAACGGCCCGGATGTCCCCGAGTACGAGCCACGCGGCTGTCCCCGCGGTGCGTCGTTCTCCTGGTATATCTACTCCCCCGTCCGGGTTCGCCACCCCTACGTGCGCGGCGTCCTGCTGTCGATGTACCGCGAGGAACTCGAACGCACCGGCGACCCGGTGGACGCGTGGGCCGCGATCGTCGAAGACCCCGAGAAGGCCCAGGCCTACAAGTCCCAGCGCGGCATGGGGGGCTTTCTGCGCTCGTCGTGGGACGAGGTGTCCGAGCTGATCGCCGCGGCCCACGTGTACACGGTCAAGCAATACGGGCCCGACCGGATCGTGGGGTTCTCGCCGATCCCGGCCATGTCGCCCGTGTCCTATTCGGCGGGGACGCGGTTCCTGTCGCTGATCGGCGGCGTGTGCCTGTCCTTCTACGACTGGTACGCCGACCTTCCGCCGGCCTCGCCGCAGATCTGGGGTGACCAGACCGACGTGCCCGAGTCGGCCGATTGGTTCAACAGCAGCTACGTGATCATGTGGGGGTCGAACATTCCGCAGACCCGCACCCCTGATGCGCACTTCATGACCGAGGCGCGCTACAAGGGCCAGAAAGTCGTCGTCGTCTCGCCCGACTACGCCGGGAACACCAAGTTCGCCGACCACTGGATGAACCCGGAGCCGGGCACCGACGCCGCGCTAGCCCTAGGCATGGCGCACGTGATCCTCAAGGAGAACTACGTCGACCGGAAGACGCCGTACTTCGACAGGTACGCCAAGAAGCGCACCGATCTGCCATTCCTCGTCACGCTGCGTGAGCGCGACGGTGCGTACGTCACGGACCGGTTCCTGCGGGCCGCGGACCTCGGCGAGAGCTCCCAGAACGCTGAATGGAAGACCGTTGTTCTGGACGAGCACACGGGCGCGCCCGTGGTACCCAATGGCTCGCTCGGCTTCCGCTGGGGCGAGGAGGGCGAGGGGAAGTGGAACCTCGAGCTCGGTGAGATCGAGCCGCGGCTGTCGATGCTCGGGGCCCACGACGAACTCGTCCCGCTCGACCTGCCCCGCTTCGAGATTGGCGAGACCGAGGGCGGCGGGATCATGCGCCGCGGCGTCCCGGCCAAGCGCATCGGCGACCACCTCGTCACCACCGTCTTCGACCTGCTCTGCGCCCAGCTCGGCGTCGGCCGCGACGAGTTGCCCGGCGACTGGCCGGCGAACTACGAAGACCCGCTGCCGTGCACGCCGGCCTGGCAGCAGGAGCACACCGGCGTCGACGCCGGTCTGGTGACGCGGATCGCGCGCGAGTGGGCGCGCAACTCCGAGGTCACCGAGGGCCGCTCGATGATCATGATGGGCGCCGGGACCAACCACTGGTTCCACGGCGACCAGATCTACCGCTCGATGATCAGCCTCATCCTCCTATGTGGCTGTCAGGGCGTCAACGGCGGTGGCTGGGCGCATTACGTCGGCCAGGAGAAGATTCGCCCGATCACCGGTTTCGGCGTGATGGCGTTCGCAACGGACTGGTCGCGCCCGCCCCGCCAGCAGGCGGCCACGTCGTTCTGGTACCTGGCGACCGACCAGTACCGGTACGAGCGCTTCCTCGTCGACGAGCTGACATCACCGCTCGGCACCGGTCGACTGGCCGGCAAGCACTTCGCCGACTGCATCGCTCAGTCAGCCCGCATGGGATGGCTGCCCTCATACCCGACGCTGAACCGCAATCCGCTCGACCTCTGTGACGAGGCGGAGGCCGCAGGCCGCTCCCCCCAGGAGCACGTCGTCGACCAGCTCAAGAGCGGCGACCTGCGCTTCGCCGCCGAGGATCCAGATGACCCGGCCAACTTCCCGCGCATCCTCACGCTGTGGCGGGCCAACCTGCTCGGTTCCTCCAGCAAGGGGCACGAGTACTTCTTGCGCCACCTGCTCGGCGTGGACAAGAACTCAGTCACCGCCCAGGAGACCGGCGAGGGCGAACGCCCGAAGGACCTCGTCTGGCGTGACGAGGCGCCCACCGGGAAGCTCGACCTCTTCACCACGATCGACTTCCGCATGAACGGCTCCGCGCTGTACTCGGACATCGTCCTGCCCGCGGCCACGTGGTACGAGAAGAACGACATCTCCAGCACGGATCTCCACCCGTTCGTGCACTCCTTCAACGAGGCGATCCCGCCACCGTGGGAGACCAAGACCGACTGGGACGCCTTCAACAAGGTCGCCGAGCAGTTCCAGCGCCTGGCCAAGACGCACCTCGGCGTACGGAAGGACCTCGTCGCCGTGCCGCTTCTGCATGACACGCCCGACGAGCTGGCGCAGCCCGGCGGCGTGGTGCGTGACTGGAAGGCTGGCGAGTGCGAGCCGATCCCGGGGGAGACGATGCCTAAGCTCGTCGTCGTCGAGCGCGACTATGGCGCCGTCCACGACAAGATGACCGCCCTCGGACCCCTCGTGGAGACGGCCGGCATCTCCTGGAAAGGCATCTCTTGGAAACCCACTCAGGAGGTCGCCGAATTGCGTCGTCTGAACGGTGTCGTGCGCGGCGGTATCGGCGACGGCCGGCCGAAGCTGACGCGCGACGTCCACGTGGCCGAGACGATCTTCCGCCTGTCGGGCACGACCAACGGTCGGATGGCGGTCGAGGGCTTCCGAACCCTCGAGAAGCGCACGGGCACCCGCCTCGCAGACCTCGCCGAGGATCGTCAGGACGAGCGGATCACGCTGGCCGACGTGCGCATCCAGCCACGCAAGGTCATCACCTCGCCGGAGTGGTCAGGCATCGAGGGCCGTGACCGGCGCTACTCGCCGTTTACTGTGAACGTGGAGCGCGACGTGCCGTGGCGCACCCTCACCGGGCGCCAGCACTTCTACCTCGATCACGACTGGATGCTCGAGTTCGGCGAGGCGCTGCCCGCCTACCGGCCGCCGCTGGCCGTCACCCGGCACGAGGGCGCCGACCTCACCGTGGGTGAAGCGGAAGTGCTCGTCAAGTGGATCACGCCGCACTCGAAGTGGTCGATCCACTCCGAGTTCCAGGACAACCTCCACATGCTCACACTGTTCCGCGGCGGCCCGGTGGTGTGGCTCGCCCAGGAGGACGCCGCGCGCATCGCGGTGACCGACAACGACTGGGTGGAGATCGTCAACCGCAACGGCGTGATTGCCTGCCGCGCCGTGGTCTCCCACCGTATCCCCGCCGGCAGCGCCTTCATGTATCACTCCCAGGATCGCCACGTGAACGTGCCGATCAGCGAGACATCCGGCACGCGTGGCGGCACCGACAACTCGGTCACCCGGATCATGATCAAGCCGACGCACCTGATCGGCGGGTACGCGCAGCTCTCATGGGGCTTCAACTATTACGGGGCGATTGGCTCTCAGCGCGACGAGATGACGATCATCCGCCGCCGCGCGTCGGAGGTCACCTACTGATGCGCGTCATGGCCCAGGTCGGGATGGTGATGAATCTCGACAAGTGCATCGGGTGCCACACCTGCTCGGTGACATGCAAGACCGTGTGGACCAACCGCAAGGGCGCGGAGTACATGTGGTTCAACGACGTCGAGACCAAGCCGGGCGTCGGGTACCCCAAGCGCTGGGAGGATCAGGAGAAGTGGAAGGGCGGCTGGGAACTGGACCGCCACGGCAAGCTGCGCCTCAAGGCCGGCGGCCCTCTGCGCAAGCTCGCCTCCCTCTTTGCCAACCCGGACCTGCCCGAGCTCGACGACTACTACGAACCTTGGACCTACGACTACGGCTCGCTGATTAGCGCCGGCAAAAGCAAGCATCAGCCCACTGCCCGCCCCGAGTCCCAGATCACCGGAAAGCCGCTGGACCTGCAGTGGGGGCCGAACTGGGAGGACGACCTCGCGGGCGGCCCCGACCAAGTGGGCCAGGACCCCAACGTCCGCGACGGTCTCGAGGAGCAGGTGCGGGCGGACTACGAGTCCGTGTTCATGATGTACCTGCCGCGGATATGCGAGCACTGCTTGAACCCATCCTGCGTCGCCTCCTGCCCCTCCGGCGCTATGTACAAGCGCGAGGAGGACGGCATCGTCCTCGTCGATCAAGAGAAGTGCCGCGGCTGGCGCATGTGCGTCAGCGGCTGCCCGTACAAGAAGGTGTACTTCAACTGGCACACCGGCAAGGCTGAGAAGTGCACCCTCTGCTACCCCCGGATCGAGGCGGGGATGCCGACCGTCTGCTCGGAGACCTGCGTGGGGCGCATCCGCTATCTCGGCATCGTGCTCTACGACGCCGACAAGGTTCAGTCCGCGGCCTCCACCCCCGACGAGCACGACCTCCTAGACGCGCAGCTCGACGTCTTCTTGGACCCTAACGACCCCGCCGTGCGGGAGCAGGCCCGCCTGGACGGGATCCCCGAGGACTGGCTGGACGCCGCCGTGCGGTCACCGGTGTGGAAGCTGGCGATGGACTGGCGCATCGCCCTGCCACTGCATCCCGAGTACCGCACCATGCCGATGGTCTGGTACGTGCCGCCGCTCTCGCCCGTCATGTCGCTGATCGAGGGCGACGGTGCCAACGCGGACCCCGACGACGTATTCCCGGCGATCGACGAGCTGCGGATCCCCATCCAGTACCTGGCCAACATGCTCAGCGCGGGCGACGAGGACGTGGTGCGCCTCGTGCTCAAGCGTCTGGCGGCGATGCGCAGCCACATGCGCCGCAAGGACCTCGGGTACGAGCCCGACCCGACGCTCGGTGCCTCGGTGGGCATGACCGGGCAGGAGATCGAGGAGATGTACGAATTGTTGGCGATCGCTAAGTACGACGACCGTTACACCGTCCCCAAAGCTCACCGCGAGGTCGCCGACAACCTGCAGGCCCGTCAGGGCGGCTGCGGCCTGGACTTTGCGGGCGGCCCCGGATCCTGCGGAGCGGGCACCGATCCGGTCGAGGCCTACGCCGGATTCGACCGCCTGAAGCTGCCAATCATCCGCCACGGAGAAGACGCGTGAGCGCCTCCGGCCACGCCACCACGCTGCGGCTCGCCGCGCTGCTGCTCGACCACCCCGACCGTGATTTGTACCGGGCGACGCCCGACCTCGCGATCGTCGCGGCGGGCATCTCCGAGCACGAGGGCGGCGGCGAGCTACGCGCATTCCTCGCCCACCGCGCCGCGATCGGCGAGCTCGCCGCGCAGGAGGAGTACGTCGCCACCTTCGACTTCCACAAGCGCGCCTCGCTGCATCTGTCCTACTTCCGCGACGGTGACAAGCGTCAGCGCGGCGCCACGCTGATCGGTCTCAAGCGTTGTTACCGTGAGGCTGGCCTGGAACTCACCCGGGGCGAACTGCCGGACTACCTCCCGGCGATGCTCGAGTTCGCCGCGCTCGTCCCCGCCGAGGCCGAACCGGTTCTGCGCCGCTTCCGCGCGTCGATCGAGGTGCTCCGCGTCTCACTGCGGGAGATGGACAACCCATACGCCCTCGTGCTCGACGCGATCGTCCGGGTCCTGCCGGCTATGAACGCCGCCGAGTTGGAGGAGACGCGCCGCATCGTGCGCGAGGGGCCACCAGAGGAGCAGGTCGGCCTGGAACCGTTCGCCCCGCCTGAGGTCATGCCAATCGGCGGGATGGCCCGCTGATGCTCGCCGCCAGCCGCCCGGCCGAGTTCCTGTGGATCATCCTGCCCTATATCGCCCTCACCACGTTCGTTGTGGGCCACATCTGGCGCTGGCGCAGCGACCAGGTGACCTGGACCACGCGCTCCACGCAGATCCTGGAGGCGCGTTGGCTGAAGCTCGGTAGCCCGCTGTTCCACTTCGGGCTGCTCGCCGTCATCGGGGGCCACGTTATCGGCATCCTCATCCCGCAGGCGTGGACCGACGCGCTCGGCATCAACGAGAGCATGTACCACGTGTTCTCCGCGGCGCTGGGCACGCTCGCCGGGTCGGCGATGCTCGCCGGTTTGATCATCCTGATCATCCGTCGGATACGCAACCCGCGCGTGGCGGCGACGACGAAGGGCATGGACGTGGCCGTCATGGCCCTGCTCGCGTTCATGGTGGCGACTGGCATGTGGAACACGGTCGTCGAGAACATCATCAACGGCGGCTACAACTACCGTGAGACGGTCTCGCCTTGGTTCCGCGGCCTCTTCCTCCTCTCCCCGGACGCCTCCCTCATGACCGGCGCCGCGGTGCCGCTGAGCTATCAGCTGCACGCGATCGGTGGCTGGATCGTGCTGATGATCTGGCCGTTCAGCCGGCTCGTGCACGCATGGAGCGTGCCCTTGGGCTACCTGCGCCGCAAACCGATCGTGTACCGCGCCCGCGCGCCCAGCAACGTACGCGTCGGCGCCGGCGGCACCACCCACTCCTCTGCCACTCCGAACGAGAGCGGTCCCAATGTCCCTCGATAAACCCGCGGCCGTCCCGACCGGGAACGCCCGCGAACTGACCCTCGCCACCTTCGCCTTCGGCGCCTGCTTCTACGCCTGGGCGCTGCTCGGGCCGCTGGGAGTCAAGCTCCAGGAGACGCTGTTCCTATCGGACACCCAGCTCGCCATCACGGTGGCGATCCCGGTGCTGCTCGGCTCGCTGATGCGCATCCCGATGGGCGTCCTCAGCGTCCGCTACGGCGGCCGGCTCGTCTTCACATGCCTGATGGCCTTCACCGTGCTCCCCCTGATCGGGCTCGCGCTGTTCCACAGCTCGTGGATCGCCGTCCTGATCTTCGGGTTCCTGCTCGGGTTCGCCGGCGCATCGTTCGCCATCGGCGTTCCGTTCGTCAGCAAGTGGTACCCGGCCCAGCGTCAGGGATTCGCCCTCGGCATCTACGGCATCGGCATGGGCGGCACCGTGGTCGGTGCACTCACGGCCGCGCGGATCGCCAAGGCAACGGACCTCTCGATGCCGTTCTTGGTCGCCGCGGCGCTGGTGGCGGCGGCGGCCGTCGTTTTCTGGTTCGGTGCCCGCGACGCACCAGGGTCGGTTATGGGCAAGACCGGCCCGATGTTCGCCTCACTGGCTGTGTTCAAGGGCAACGCCCGGGCCTGGGCGCTGACGCTCTTCTACTTCATGGCGTTCGGCGGCTTCGTCGCCATGTTCCTCTACCTACCCAAGCTGCTGAATGACGTGCACGACCTGACGCTCACCGACGCCGGATCCCGCGCCGCCGGGTTCGCCCTGCTCGCCGTCATCGCCCGCCCGGTCGGCGGTTGGCTGTCGGACCGGATCGGCGCCAAGGCCGTCCTGACCGTCTCATTCGTCGGGACCGGTCTGCTGGCCCTCGGCCTCGCCTTCACCTACGAGAGCATGGTCCTGCTGACCATTTTCTGCCTGATGATGGCCGTCTGCCTCGGCCTCGGCATCGGCGCCGGGCTCGCCCTTGTGCCCGAATGGTTCCCCGACGAGGTCGGCGCCGTCGCCGGCGTCGTCGGCGCCGCCGGCGGCCTGGGGGGGTTCTTCCCGCCGCTCGTCATGGCGATCGTCAAGACGAACACCGGCAGCTACACCCTCGGATTCGTGCTGATGGCCGCTGTGGCGGTGCTGTCACTAATCGTGCTGTTCAGGGTGGGCGCGTCGGGCCGCTCCGCAAGCACAGCGGGCCCCGGGGTAGCGCGCCGCCAAGGCCGCCGTGCGAGCCCATGAACCCCTCGAACGGCGCAATCTCGCCCTGCTCCGGGTAATAGGCGCCGCTGACCAGCAGGTCCGGGCAGTGGACGAAGGAGTCGTGACGGCGCAGGTGATCGGCGGCGTTGGCACCGAAGTGGGCGAGCGGATTTTTTCCGACGAGCTGGTCGTCGCTAAGGCGGTAACTGCCGTTGACGCCGAGCACGACGGCGCCGTCGTGCTCGGAGCGAGCCATCACCCAGCCGATCCCCTGATCGGCGGCCAACGTGGCGACGGGCCCGACGCGGGTACACTCGGTACATGGCCGTGCATGATCAGCAGGCTGATGTCGCAACGGTGGAGATCACCGAGTCGGGCATCGACATCATCTTTCCACCACCGGTCCCCGCGGTGCGTAAGACGGGGCGTGCCCGTGTGCTCGTGGCGTGTGCGCTTGTGGTCGGTGTCGTCGCGGTTGGGGGTTTGCGGGTTGTTGGCTCGGATGGCATCGACCTGATCCCCTCGCTGGCCCCGGCCACGCGCATCCTGCCGGCAGGGGCACCACAGCCACAGACGCTTGCCCGCCAAGACCAACTCGTCCTGCTAGTGCCGGTGCAGCAGTCGCGGGTGACGGCAATCTTGTTTTACCCGGTGACCGGTACTGACGCACTGCTGCTCGAGCCCGTCGGCCAGCCTCTTGACGAGGGACTGGTTGCGCGACTCGTTTCCGCATTTGCCAGTGACCATGTGGGTGGGCCCGATTACAGCGTCGACGGCGCGCCAACGTCGGTCGATGTGGGAGCCGCCGTCGCAACTGATACGTACAGTCCTGTGGATGGCAAGGTCTTGTCAATTACGCCACTGATTATCGATGGCGTGGCCTATGGTGATCAGATCGCGATCGAACCATTATCAAATCCGGGCGTGGTGGTGATTGCTTCGGGCATTACGGCAGATCCGAAGTTGTCGGTTGGTACGCCGGTTTCGACGCGGCCGGAGGCGTGGACGCTGCTTGGCAGGATCGTCGACATAACCGGCGGCTTGGATCCGATGCTCAGCAAGTACACGCAGGACGGTGGCAATCGCATCCACCTTGAGGTGCGACCCGCAACGACAGTAGCGGCCTCGTGAGGATCCTCTTTCTCGCAGACGTCTACGGGGCGCCTGGGGTCAACGCAGTCGAGTCGCAACTGCGCGAGCTTCGTGCCGAACTCGAACTCGATTGTGTCGTAATCAATGCCGAGAATGCGGCGGATGGTGCGGGATTGACACCGAAGCTTGCCGAGCGACTGCTGCATGCGGGTGCGGACTGTCTGACCCTTGGAAACCACCTCTGGCGACGCAAAGAGCTGGCCCCGTATCTTGTCGAAGCGCAGCGTGTTGTGCGGCCAGCAAATCTGCTCGACCGCTTACCTGGGCGCGGGTTGCAGGTCGTGGAGGTCGCAGCTGGTGTTCACGTCGCGGTCATCAACGTGCTGGGATCCTTCACGATGGAGCCCGCACAATCGATGTTCTCGACGATCGATGCGTTCGTCGATCAGGCGCATCAATCGACACCGATCGTACTCGTTGACGTGCACGCGGAGGCGACCAGCGAGAAGGTCGCGATGGGGTGGCATTTGGCGGGCAAAGTGACAGCAGTGATTGGGACCCACACGCACGTACAGACGTCGGATGCGCGCGTGCTCCCCGGCGGCACGGCCTACATCACGGACGCCGGGATGACCGGCCCGCACGACTCGGTGATTGGCGCGAAGAAGGAACTTTCGCTGCGGCGCTTCGTGCTGCAGCAGCCGCAGCGACTCGAGCCCGCAACCGATGACGTACGACTCGAGGGTGTGCTGATTTGTTGTGATGACGATGGCCGTGCGACGGCCATTGAAGCCTTCCGGCGCAGCGTTTCAGTCGCCTGAAACGCCAGCACGGGTCAGATCGGTACGCATGCGGGGCGGTAGGACCGCGGGCGTTGCTGCGCGGCGACGCTGGCGCGGCAGCGGCAGGCGCGGGGCTAGGAGGGCGATCGCCAAAAACACCATCACCCATGGCAGGTAGAGGTACATCCAGTGGGTCAACACGAGCTGAAAACCAATCATCAAGGCACCCGCAAAAGCAAGTGCGCGTGTTGCATCGAGGCGGCGTGGTACGAAGAAGAGTGCGATTGCACCAAGCACGAGCGCGCCCTTGAGGATCTTCTGCACGATCGCGAGATCGGGAAAACCCGGATAGCTGCCCCAGTCCCAGAGCGAAAATGGCGAAGGGCGGTCGAGCTGCCAGCCGAACGTGCGGTCCCAAAAGATGCGCAGCGCGCCCGGGCCATCGAGTGCGATCAGGGCGCCTGCGAGCAGGAGCGTGACGAGCGCCATGCCGAGCAGCGTCCACACGGAGCCAGGCCCGGGGCGCACGTGCGCCCACAGGCGCGCTAGTGGCGGTCGCTTACGCGCCGGTTGACCATAGGACCATTCGTCGTGGAGGGGGGGTGGCTGCCGGTCGAGGCGCAACCACAGAGGGATCAGAATCAGCGGTGCAAACTTGGCGAGAGCTGCCAGCATCAGGAAGGCGCCCCGCCCAGCGGGGCGGGCGATCAAGGCAGCGCTCCACGCGAGGTAGGCGGCAACGATCGAGTCGTTCGAGTCGCTCATAAAGGTGTAGGCAGTCCAGGGGACGGCGAGCCAGAACAGCGCCATCGCAGCGGCGAGCCTGCGGCCACCAAATTGCCAGCCGAAGACGGCGAGGCCAATGGCTGCGAGAAGGTCAAAGAAGCCGCTCGTAAAGTGCGCTGCGGGCAGATCATCCCAGCGACCAGACCAGCCGAGTGCTGCCACGCCCGGTACGTAGGCGGCGTACATCGCTGGGCCGTAGGTGTCGCCGCGTTCGATCGCAGTCTCGCAGGCGCCGTTGGCCTGGATGTAGGCGCTGTAGTTCCCGTCCGCGTAGCGCGTCCCGCAGGGGATCGCAGTGCGGATTGGAAAGGCACCATACGGGTTGCGCCCATCGAGCACGCGATCAGCGCCGACTACCCCGGCATAGCCGACATCAACGACATTTGAGGAGTAGGCGTTAAAGCCAATGCGGCCGCCTGCGAGTACGAGGATCAGGATGAGCATCACCCATAGCGGTAGGCGGGTGGTGAAGGCCGGGCGCTCCGACCGTCCCGAGCCAATCATGATCATGCGAGCGAGCAAGTACACGAGCGGCGGGTATTGCAACGGTACGGCCCAGAAAATCAGGCCGCGATTAAAGCACCAGAGCGAGCCCGCCAGCGAGACGATTGCCAGCACGTCGATGGTGCGCCACGATCGCAAGCGACGCCAGTCCAGCATCACCAACAAGAAGACGAGGATCAGCGAGCCGATCGCCCACGGCTCATTGATGAGCCTGCCGAAGCCTTGGCCGCCACGCGCCATCGACCAGGCGACCTGCGGCCCCGTGCGCGTGTACGTGATCGCGCCCGTCGTGTCGAGCACCCCAACTTGGGCTATTTCCGCCGACTCGCTGTACCACTTGATCTGCCAGGTGCCGAGGCTAAGCGTGCCGACCGAACGCACGGGCAGTCCGTGGTCGCGGTAGCGGGCAATCCACGTTACTGCTGCGGGAGCCTTGGCTGCGATCGCCGTGGCGGACTTCTCGGTCAGACGTGTGGTGGGTGCCGCGTTGCGTGGGATCGTGATACTCCAGACCTTTTTCTTGAGGTCATAGATCTTCACGATCGCGACGGCTTTACCGTCCGAGGCGGCATTCAACGAACAGTTCCAGAAGGCGCTTTCGGACAGGTAGACGCACGACCATTGGGCGAGGGGGTAGGTGGGAATGAGCGCCGGAATGCCCTTGGCGTTGCGCGCGAGATTCTCGGCTTGGAGCGCAGACAGTTGGGGTGTCGCTGCCTGCGCAGCAACGGGGATCATCCCGAGGCACAGCATGCAGAGCGCTGTGATCACGATTGTCCGTACGGTCATCGCAGGACGCGGAGGCCGGCGAAGCGCTCCTGGTCGTCCTTCCGAGCACGAATCGTTGCCCAGATCACGACTAGAACGAGGGCGAATCCGACGATGGGGATGATCGCGAGCGCCGCGGCGACGATGCCCGCGCCCGCGACGATTGCGGTTACACCCCAGCGTGGTCCACCACCAGCGATGGCGCGGTCGATCAGGCGCGTGCTCGTCCAGGCGGTGCCACCACCGATGATTGTCCCGATTGCGAGGCCAACAAAGGGCAGCGTTGCGCCAGCTGCAAGTTCGAATGCTGTACCACCACCAACGGCACTGAGCGCGATACGAACCGGTACCGGCAGCAGTGCCCGCGCAGCGGCTTCAATCAGCCCTACGATCCACGCGGCGATCACGAAGGGCGTCTCGGCAGCGAGGGAGAGTCCACCCGGCAGCCAGCCGATCAGGCCTGCAAGGGCGAGCACGCCGAGTGGAAGCAGCGCCACGAGGCCGCAGGCGACGGCGAGTCCGGCGCCTTGACTGAGTGCGACGAGGATATCCATGGGCGAATCGTACGGGTCAGATCAGGTAACGCGCGCCTGCTCGGTCGACGTCGATCAGTACGTCCGTGACATCACCGAGATCCTCGCCGTCTGCTTGTGCCGGAAAGGGGAAGTCGCAGCGTAGGCGGAGGGCGGAAATGTCATGCCAGTACGCGACGCGCGGATCGCCACTGCCGCGGGCGTGGCGATGGTCCACGAAGAGGCGCTGGGCGAACCCTGCGACGTCTCGACGGTACAGGCGCCGCGGCGCCACGATGTCGAGGCCACTGTCAGCGGTAGCAGTCGGGGCGAGGTCGAGTGGCAAGGCGCCGATGTACGACCAGGGGGCGAGATTGACGGCGATCACGAAGGCCACACGATCGGACGTGGTGCCGATCTGCAGCGTGATGTGTGGGTGGCTGAATGTGCCGCGTGCGACGAGTTTGAAGAGTTCGCGCGCAAAGACTGCGTCGGGCGAGCGGCGATGCTTTTCCGTGCGGGCGCGTCCGTCGACGCGGCGGACAACTTCGGCGTCGAGTCCGACGCCAGCATTGAAGGCAAAGCGGTGCCCATTGATGCGCCCGACGCGTAGATGGCGCTGTGTCCCTTCCTGCAAGGCGATCGCCAGCCGGCGTGCGGCTGCGGGTATTGATGGGGGTAGTCCGAGATTGCGGGCCATCACGCTTGTGCCGCCACCGGGCAGTAGTCCGATCGGGATTTCTGCGCCAATGCTGTTGAGGACTTCGTTGGCGGTGCCATCGCCACCGAGTACAATTACTGCGTCCAGCCCGGCTGTCACTGCTTGGCGTGCGAGCTCGCCAGCTTCGAGTCGTCGTGTTGTGTGGACGACTTCGATGCTGGCGGACTCTTCGAGTTCGCGGCGCGCTGTGCGTTCCACGGCGGCGTTGACTCGGCTTGCGACAGGGTTGACGATCAGGAGAACGCGCATTGGCCTCACACTCTGCGACACAAATTGCCGCGTCTTCACCGAGAGTTTACCCTCGTCCATGACTACGCCGGGTAGGATGCAGCGGATGGATACTATTCCCGAACGCTTTTCTCGCGCAGCCGGACAGGTTCCGCGCGCCACGGTGGCTGCCTATGCCCTGGCCGTCCTTCACGCAGCGGTTGCCTTGACTGCTGGCCTGATCGGCGGCACGGCCTATACGATCGCGATCGGTGCGGCTGCTGCACTGATGGGTGCCGTGCTGTGGGTCGTGGTCGGTACGGTGGTTGCGCTGCTCGCTCAAATCGCCGATCGCCGCTAGCTGTTCTGTCCGAGCTTGGCCTGATCGGAAGCCACGAAACTAGGGGCGGTTGTGGTGGGTCGGATGGGTGAGTCGGACGGGTCGAGTCGGACGGGTGAGTCGGACGGGTCGAGTCGGACGGGTGAGTCGGACGGGTGAGTCGGACGGGTCGAGATTTCGTGTTGGGGGCGGACCCCACATCCGCGGGGTTGTGAGGTCCGCCCCCCACGGAGGTCACAGTCGTTTCATCGGTGGCGCCTTGGGGGCGGACCTCACCAACCCCGCGGATGTGGAGTCCGCCCCCAACACGAAAGCCAACGGCGTAACGGGGCCGAGTCTGGAGAAGACTCGACCCCGCCACGTCCACGACGGCTATGGAGGAGTGTCTAGCCGGCGAGCGCTATCGGGTCCTGCGGCTGGTCGCCGAGGGTCACCGTGACATTTTTGGTCGCGCCCGTGCTGGTCTTCATTACCAGTTCGAGCTTGTCGCCGGGCTTCAACGCGGAGACAGCGGCCTGAAGATCCTTAATCGTCTCGATCTTGGTGCCATTGGCCTCGACAACGACGTCACCACCAATTGCATAGGTCTGCCCTTGAATGGTGGTTTCTCCCGTAGCACCTGTCAGACCAGCCTTGGCGGCAGGAGAATTTGGCGCGACCTTGGCAATCATTGCGCCGAAGTCCGAGCCAATCTTGGCTTGCGAGGCGAGCGTTGGATTGACCTCAGAAAGTTGGACACCAAGCCACGCATGCTGCGCCTTCCCCGTCGTCATCAGATCGGACACCACCTGTTTGACGAGATTGATCGGCACGGCGAAGCCGATTCCGACATTACCGTCGCCCGTGCCTCCCGTATTAATCTGCGAGTTGATGCCGATTACTCGGCCCTGCATGTTGAGTAGCGGGCCACCTGAGTTGCCGTGATTGATCGCCGCGTCGGTCTGGATGGCACCGTTGATCATGAAGCCATTTGGCGCCTGGATCGATCGTGCGACAGCCGAGATGATGCCGCTGGTGACTGTGCGATCCTGGCCAAACGGATTACCGATCGCAACGACAGCGTCGCCGACCTGCTGCGTGGCAGAGTCGCCGAGCGGAATCACTGTCAGCGCGGATGCCGGTAGGTCGACCTTGAGTACGGCGACGTCCGTGGCGTTGTCGATACCGACGACCTTGGCAACGACCTCCTCCTCGTTCGAGAAGGAGACGGTGATCTCGCCCGTGGCGCCATCCACAACGTGCGCATTCGTCAGGATATGGCCCTCGCTATCGATCACGAAACCGGAGCCAAGGCCCGTAGAGTGTTCGACGCGGACGACACCAGCGCCGTACTTCTTATACATCGTTGGGATGTCCATCGCGCCACTCAACACGGCAGGCATAGCCGTGCTGCCCGAGTCGCTAATGAGTGTGGCTGCTGACTCGCGCACCGTCGTGATCGTCGTGCTGCGATCGTCATTATTGATAACGAGCGCCGTGCCACCAGCCGCCAGACCCGCCGACAAGAGCGAGGCGATGAGCACGGGGACGACGATGCGCGAACCACGCTGCTTTGGGTTCTGAGCAGCTGGAGGCGGCGCAGTCGAGTACGAGTTGGGAGTCCAGTTTTCGTTCATACGACACGTTGTAATCGGCTTCCATGAAGCACCTGCGGGGATTGTGTTGCGTCTGTGTTAAGCCGAGCGAATACCCGAACTGATTATGCGGGTACCGTGTGGGGATGCACGCAGCCCGTCTGTACGTCCTTGTCTTTACGGCCGGGTTCGCCACTCTTGGTGCCGAGTTGACCGCCGCCCGGCTGCTCGCGCCGTTTTTTGGCACATCCACACTGGTCTGGGCGAATGTGATCGGCCTGACACTGCTGTACCTGTCGGTCGGCTACTGGTTGGGCGGGCGCCTTGCGGATCGCTGGCCAACGCAGCGACGACTCGGCAGTGTTGTGATGCTGGCAGCGATTACGGTCGCGGTGCTGCCCTTCGCAACAAAGCCCTTCTTGACAAGTGCGGCCGATGCCTTCGCGTCGGTTGGGACAGGCGTCGTGATTAGCTCCTTCATTGCAGTGCTCTTGATGTTTGCCGTGCCGATTACGGCGCTCGGCGCAGTCGCACCGTGGGCGATTCGCCTCTCTGTCCACTCGATCGAGGAGGCCGGACGCGTCTCGGGCCGGCTCTACGCATTATCGACGGTTGGCTCGCTGCTTGGTACCTTCGTCTCGGTGCTCCTGCTGGTGCCGTGGATCGGGACGCGGCGCACGCTGATCGTGATGGCAGTGCTGCTGGCGGCTGCGGCAGTGCCACTCCTGCCGCGCCGCGCAACCCTTGTCCCCGTGCTGTTGGCACTGTTGCTGCTGGTGCCCGAGCGGGGTATCAAGGCTGCCCCGGGTGATCGCGTCGTCTGGGAGGGCGAATCGACCTACCAGTTTGTCCAGATCGTTGATGACTCGGGGGGCAACCGCGTCCTCCGACTCAGCGAGGGCTGGGGGACACATTCCATCAAGCTCGGATCGAGCAGTCTCGTCGGGGGGCCTTGGGATCGCTTTGCATGCCTGCCGGCGGCGATCGATCGTGCGACCGATGGGCGCCTCGCAGTGCTTGGCAATGCGGGCGGTACATCGGCGGTGCAGTATGCCCGGATCTGGCCGTCGTGGCAGGTTGACGGGGTCGAGATCGACCCGACCGTCAGCGCGGTGGGGTATCAGTACCTCGGTATGGGGGAGGCGAATCTCACGCTGCACACTGCCGATGCTCGCCCGTGGCTCCAGTCCACGAGCATGCGCTTCGACGCCATTGCGATCGATGCCTACCGCCAGCCCTACATCCCATTCCATCTCGTCACGCGCGAATTTTTTGAGGTCGTACGCGAGCACCTTAGACCGGGGGGTGCAGTGATGATCAACGTCGCGGGGCCGCCCGGTCAGGACGAGGCACTCGAGCGTATTGCCGCCACGATGGCGACGGTCTTTCCCGTCGTCGAGCGGTCGAGTGTCAACGATTTCAACACGATGGTGTGGGGGTACGCTGCTGCGGCGACGGCGGTGGGTGCGCCGGCACGCCTGGCGGCGGCGCCGGCACCGTTGACGCCGATTTGCGCGGCGTTGGCGCGGGGCGCGGAGCGTGTGCGGGCAACGACCGACCCTTTGACAGACGATCATGCTCCAATCGAGTGGCTGACCGACACCGCGCTACTGGCCTACATACAGGATGGCGCGCCCGGCGCGGAGCGTTAGCGTAACGAGGCACCAGCCAGTATCACGGCTGCGATTAAAAACCATCAGCATTGCGAATATTTGGGTACCCTTATTCGGCTACCCTAAGTCGTGCTACACTCGATGACAACGTTAGAGCACCCTAAGTGCTACCGACATCAAAAACCACGCCACTCTGGCGCCGATCGTCAATCAGGAGTATCCGTGCCCGATCTCGTTATCCGCAACTTGCACGCCAACATCGCCGACACCGACACCGAGATCCTCAAGGGGGTCGACCTCGAAGTGTCCAAGGGCGAGATTCACGCGATCATGGGCCCTAACGGCTCGGGCAAGTCGACGCTCAGTCACGTGCTGATGGGCCATCCGGGCTACGACGTCACCGAGGGCGAGGTGCTTTTCGAAGGGCAGAACCTGCTCGACCTCGCACCCGACGAGCGCTCACGTGCCGGATTGTTCCTGTCGTTCCAGTACCCCTTTGCCGTGCCGGGCGTGACCGTCGCGAACTTCATTCGCATGGCTGTCAACGCACATCGCAAGGGTGGGCCGGGTGGCGCCGACGACCCGGTCCGCATCCCCGAGTTTCGTAAGCAGATTCTCGAGGCGATGGCGTTGCTCGCCATCGACAAGTCAATGGCGTCACGCTCCCTCAATGACGGTTTTTCCGGCGGTGAGAAGAAGCGCTTCGAGATTCTGCAGATGGCAATGCTAAAGCCGAAGATCGCGATTCTCGATGAGACCGATTCTGGACTCGATATTGACGCGCTGCGGATCGTCGCTGACGGGATCAATCGCATGGCCGGGCCCGACATGGGCACGCTGATCATTACCCATTACCAACGCATTCTCGACTACGTGAAACCCGATCAGATTCACGTACTAATAGACGGGCGCATCGTGCGCTCGGGTGGCGCGGAACTCGCGCATGAGCTCGAGACCTCGGGCTACGCGAATATTGCGAAAGACAAGGTGAGTTAGATGGCTTCTTATACAGCTGAGATCGACCTCAGCGAATACCAGTACGGCTTTCACGACGAAGAGGCTCCGGTCATCAAGATCGACCGCGGTCTCTCCGAGGATGTGATTCGCCAGATCTCGGGGCACAAGAATGAGCCTCAGTGGATGCTCGACTATCGCCTCGAGGCTTACAAGATCTTTCTGTCGAAGCCAATGCCGAACTGGGGAGCCGATCTCAGCGGAATTGATTTCGAGAACATCTTCTATTACCTCAAGCCCGCCGAGAATCTTGCCACCTCCTGGGATGAAGTGCCCGAAGCAATCAAGAACACCTTCGAGCGGCTCGGTATTCCCGAGGCCGAGCGCAAGTTTCTAGCCGGCGTCGGTGCCCAGTACGACTCCGAGGTCATCTATCACTCGCTCAAGAAGGAGCTCGAGGACCAAGGCGTGCTCTTCATGGACACGGATCAGGCGCTGATCCATCACGAGGAGTTGTTCCGCGAGTATTGGGGGACGATCATTCCGTCCGCAGACAACAAGTTTGCGGCGCTCAACTCGGCCGTCTGGTCGGGTGGCTCCTTCATCTACGTGCCGCCAGGTGTCCGCATCGAACAGCCGTTGCAGGCCTACTTCCGCATCAATGCAGAGAACATGGGCCAGTTCGAGCGCACGCTGATCATCGTCGACGAGGGTGCCTACGTGCACTACGTCGAGGGGTGCACGGCGCCGACCTACTCGTCCGATTCGCTGCACTCGGCTGTCGTCGAGATTCTCGTCAAGAAGGGTGGTCGTTGCCGTTACACGACGATCCAGAACTGGTCGAATAACGTCTACAACCTCGTCACCAAGCGCGCTGTGGCGATGGAGGACGCGACGATGGAGTGGGTCGACGGTAATCTCGGCTCGAAGGTCACGATGAAGTACCCAGCCGTGATCCTCAAGGGCGAACGCGCCCATGGCGAGATTCTCTCCGTGGCCTTCGCCGGCGAGGGCCAGCATCTGGATGCGGGTGGCAAGGTCACGCACGTCGCGCCGAATACGACGAGCGTGATCACATCGAAGTCAATCTCGAAGCAAGGCGGACGCTCTTCGTACCGCGGTTTGCTGCGGGTCAACAAGGAGGCCGAGGGCAGCAAGTCCAAGGTCGTCTGTGATGCGCTGCTGATCGACGCCGATTCGCGTACCGACACGTATCCGTACATCAATATCATGGCCGACAACGTCGACATTGGGCATGAGGCAACCGTTTCGCGACTCGGTGAGGAGCAGATCTTCTATCTGATGAGCCGCGGTCTGTCCGAAGGCGAGGCCTCCGGTTTGATTGTGGCGGGATTCGTCGAGCCGATTACGAAAGAATTGCCGCTTGAGTACGCGGTCGAACTCAATCGTATTATCCAGATGCAGATGGAAGGGTCCGTCGGATGACCGCTTGGCTCGACGAGCGGCGTCGCACTGCTGCGCAGAGCAACGAGGAGCTGTCGGTACCGTCGTTGTCCGACGAGCACTGGCGCTTCACGTCTCTGCGCGGCATTGAGTTCGCGGCCTTCACGCCAGCGATTGCGCCCTTGGCCGGTGAGGCCAAGGGCGCGATTCTGGCTGGCGGCGAGCAGGCCGGACGAGTCGTGATGCGCGATGGTGGTGTCGTGCTCGACGAGCTTGCCGCCGATGTTGCTGCGCAAGGCGTTGTCTTTGGCAGTCTCAAGCGATTAGCAGTGGATCACAGCGCACTGATCGAGCCGATTCTCGGCACGATCGTGGGCTACGACGAGAAATTTGCTGCCGAGAATGGCGCGCTCTGGACGGATGGTGTGCTCCTGCATGTGCCGGCCGGAGTCACCGTCGAGTTGCCATTCCACGTGGCCTACGAGATTTCGACGCCGGGTGTAGCCCAGCACTGGCGTGCGATCATCTCGCTTGGCGAGGGCGCTCGGGCCACGCTGGTCGAGGAGCACCTGACGGGCGAGCCCGGTTATGCCAACGGTGTTGCCGAACTGAAGGTGGCCGATGCGGCGCACCTGACGTACGTCGTCGTGCAGGACCGCCACAACGAGTCGCTGCACTTCGCGGCGCATCGGGCCGAGCTAGCTCAAGATGCCACACTCGAATGGGCTGCCTGTTCGACTGGTTCTAAAACCGGCAAGACGCGAATGGAGACACGCCTGATGGGACCCGGGTCGACGGGGCGCTTGACCGGGGTCTATGTGGTCGACGGCAGGCGCCACCTCGACCTCGACACGACGCAGGAGCACGACGCGCCGCATGGCGTCAGCGATCTGGCCTTTAAGGGTGTACTGCTCGACCGGGGGCGCTCGGTTTGGCGCGGCGTGATTCGTGTTGCCGAGGGCGCACATGGGACCGACTCGTATCAAGAGAACCGCAACCTGATGCTCTCGCCAAAGGCCCGTGCGGATAGTATCCCCGGCCTCGAAATCGATACGAACGATGTGCGCTGTACGCACGGTGCGACCGCTGGTCCGGTAGATCAGATGGTCAAGTTCTATCTGATGAGCCGCGGCATTCCTCCGGTCGAGGCCGAACGCATGATTGTGGAGGGCTTTCTCGAAGATGCTCTCGAACGCATCACCGATGTTCGCATCCGCACTGCACTGACGAC